>JAGLSL010000033.1 GCA_023135785.1 bacterium | reverse complement strand
TCTGCCCTCGTTGACCGCTTGAGTATCTCCCCGATATTAAATCAAATATCAAAAATAAAATAGCAAAATGACAGATCAAAAATAAAAATTAAACAAAAAAAACGAAAACAAGCCATGAAAATCACAAATTTTAGTTTCTTTATCTTAGCTTCTACTTTTTGAACTTTGATTTGTAATCTTAATTTTTACCCCGAGAAATCCAAAGGATTTCCGGGACTCAGTCCCTGAAATTGTTTCACAATTTCTAGGGGCATTTTGATTTTTAATTCAGCTTATTTATACCGGAGCTGGCGGAGGGATTTGAACCCCCGACCTGAGGTTTACAAAACCCCTGCTCTACCCCTGAGCTACGCCAGCAATTCCTGAAAAATAAAAACCCACTAATAGATTTTCTATTAATGGTCTGTATTAAATAACAAAGTAAAAAGTATTATATACAATAGTATATACAAATACTACACTATACTATCGCTCATTCTCAGATATGCAATTTATATAACTATCTTACATTTAATTTTTCTTGAAAATTATATCAGAAAAAACCTATCTGTCAATTCTTTTTTGATAGTCTTTTTAGACACTAAAGGAATTACGTCCGCTAAATCTGAAGCTAAAATCCCTCTTTCCCCCATTTTACTTTTCAAGTAATCACCGGCTAATCCGTGAATATATACACCCATGATACATGCTTGAAGAGGAGAGAATTTAAGCCCCGAACCGAACTCGTTCTGGTTCAGAGTTTGCGCCATATATCCTGCAATTAAACCCGAAAGAACATCCCCCATTCCCCCGCTACTCATCGCCGGATTGCCGGTTATATTTATAAAAATCTCGCTGGCGGGGGTTCCAATAATAGTAGAAGCTCCTTTTAAAACCGTAAAAATCTTATATTTTAAGGATATCTTCTTTACTATTTCAATCCTTCTTTTGTTAATTGTTTTAGGAGTAAGTTTTACTAATCGGCCCATTTCTCCGGGATGCGGAGTGATAATTGTGGAGAATTTTCTTTGTTTTAGTATATTAGCATTTTTAGATAAATGTGTTATACCATCCGCATCAATTAAAACAGGTTTCTTTATCTTAGGCAAGATACTTATTATCAGTTTTCTTGTTTGATTGTTTAAAGAAAGCCCCGGACCAATAACTACTACATCTGCTTTGTCAGATATAAAAGCTAATATTTTCTTTTCTGCTTTTAAAGATAATGTGCCCTCTTTAGTTTCAGGCAAAGGTAAAGTCATTGATTCTGTTAATTTAGTCGCAACAATTCGATGGATACACTGTGGAATACCTAATGTAACCAATCCCGCTCCGCTTCTTAACGCTCCCTTCGCGGCCAACACACTCGCACCCGGCGTATTTTTAGAACCAGCAAGTATAAAAACATGCCCGCAATCTCCTTTATGCGAATCAGGTTTTCTTGGAATACTAAGCCATTGAAGTATAAGTTTTCTATCAATAAGCGAGGTTTTAATTTTTTTCTGAGCCAAAAGTTTTTTTGGAATACCTATATCTGCGATATAGAGATTCCCGACAAATTCTTTACCTGGATAAATAAGCAGATCTTGTTTAGGCAATGCCAAGGTAACTGTAGCAAAAGCTTTTATACAATTATGGTCGGTTAATTTTACATCAGAAGTAAAACCGGAAGGGCAGTCTACGGAAAGTATGGGAATATTGGCACTATTGAGAGAAGAGATAACATCCGTTAAAAAACCTTTTACCTTACCTTTAAGTCCGGTACCTATAAGTGCGTCTATGATCAAATCATTAGAAAAAATAACTTTCTCATACTCAGCAAAAATACGCCCACTATTAACAAGAATACAAGGTATTCTTGTTTTCTTTAAAATCTCGAAATTTGCGGCTGTATCTTTACTTAGTTTTTCCGAAAAAAGAAATACCTTAACTTTATACTTTTTTTTCGACAGATATCTTGCCGCAACTAATCCGTCCCCGCCGTTGTTTCCGCCTCCGCAACATATGCAAACTCTCACCTGCCTGCCCGCCGTAGGAGACTTTGGAAGACGCGGCGCTCTATAGCTTTGGTCACTTATGCGACGAAGCGAGGAACCTTTTTCTACTATCTTCACTGCTACTTTACTAACTTTTCTCCCCGCATTTTCCATTAAAACAAGCGACGATATACCATAACTTAAAATAGTTTCTTTATCTATTTCTTGCATTTGGGAAGAAGTAACTACTTTCACTTTTAACTCCTAAGTAGATTTAACATTTCTTTTACTGCATTTTCCAAGCCGACAAAAACTGCTCTTGAAATTATTGAATGTCCTATATTTAATTCTTCAATAAAAGAAATCGAAGCAATAGCTTTTACGTTTTCATAATTTAATCCATGTCCGGCATAAACTTTTAAATTCAATGTGTGAGCAAAATGCGCAGATTCAATTATTTTTTCCAGTTCCTTACTCTGCTCTTCTCCTTTTGTATTTGCATATTTTCCGGTATGAAGTTCAACTGCATCGGCGCCAACTTCTTTACTCACCTTTATTTGTTCGGATACCGGTTCAATAAAAAGACTGACCAAGATACCATTTTTTTTCAAAGAAGAAATGCAATCTTTAATCAACCCTCTATTACCACCTACATCTAGCCCGCCTTCAGTTGTGATTTCTTGTCTTTTTTCGGGAACCAGAGTGGATTGATATGGTTTCAACAAACAAGCGATTCCTATAATCTCTGGAGTAGCGGCCATCTCCATGTTAAATCTTATGCCAATGTTTTCTTTGATTAATCGCACATCTTCGTCTTGAATATGTCTTCTATCCTCACGAAGATGCGCAACAATGCTGTCAGCGCCTGCGCGTTCGCAAATTTTAGCCGCTTGCACAGGACTTGGCTCTACGGTTTTTCGCGCTTGCCTTAATGTTGCAACATGGTCTATATTTACTCCCAACTTAAGCAATATATCCTCCGAAAATTTATTTATATATTTTAGAAACGATAGTCGAACAAATCTTGCTCTTCTGTTTTTTCGATAAGAGTATCGGGGACAAGCGGATTCACAGACTCTTTGCCAATGGTAACAACTACTACGGATGGTTCAATCTTACTGATATTAAAATCTTTCGGGATTATATTTTTTATGGACAACTCATAAGTTGCAGGTGTTAGACTGCTCAAATTCACGAATAGGATTATATCGTCACGATTTACACTTTCTATGTTGCGTTTGGAACTATACAGCACAACATCTGCCTTATCCGGTTTTATATTCACATTAAATTCTTTCTTTGGCAATCCCATTATTTTTATCGGTATTTCGGAAAATGTTACTTTTTTTATCTTCCACCACAACCCCCGTTCGAGTTCCCCCGAAACATAAAGCCAAAGAACAAGAGATAAAATTAGAGAAATTATTTTAAAAGGTAAATTATTTATAATACGCTTCATATCACTTCTCCTGAACTGTCCGTTTTACAAAAAACTTATTTGAAGAGACATTTTTCTTACTTGATAACTTCACAAGTTCATCTCTTAAGGATATTCCATCAAGATTAGTCCTTATACTCCCGCGTAAAGCCAATGAAATTTTACCCGTCTCTTCAGATATAACAAGAATTGCGGCATCTGTTTCTTTACAAAGAGTAAGAGCCGCTCGGTGCCTTGAACCCATATGACGTATATCCAAATCTTCTTCTTTTATCGGCAATATACAGTTTGAAGCCACAATCCTATCATCTTCAATTATAACCGCGCCATCATGCAAGGGAGTATGAGGAGTAAAAATAGAAATCAAAAGTTCGGAAGAAACTTTTGCGTCAATTGTCACTCCGCTTTCCATATAATCTCTTAAACCCACTTCCTGTTGAATTACTATCAATGCTCCGTATTTATTTCTTGAAAGGAAATTTACCGCATTTATAGCCTCGTCAATAACACCATCCTGTTCACTCCAAAATAAAAACGGTGTTTTGCCCATTCTTGCCAACCCCCTCCTTATTTCCGGTTGGAATACAATAATCAAAAAGACAGCCCACGCAACAAATAAATTTTTAAGTATCCAAGAGATGGTTTGTAATTGTAATATTTGGGAAACAAGACTTGCGAAAATTATAACCAGCAGACCTATAAGCACCTGAAAAGCTTTGCGTCCGCGTATAAACAAAAGGAAACGATAGATTATAAAACTTAATATAAGTATTTCTAATATATCCTGCCAACGAATATTTATTCCGCCCAATTCCATATTTGGATTATAACTAAAAACCCAATCAAAATCCAAATTTACCCCGTTAGAGATAAATAAGAATTCAAGCAAGACAAATAACAAGTAATCAGGCGGGCAGAAAGTACTTTGCTTCTTTATTTTAGCCGAGTAAACTCGGCCACTACGATTTGTTTTGTAGTTGCAAGGTTTACTTTGCTTTATCTCTTCAACAGAAAGTTGCACATAGCAGTAAAAGAATAAGAAATTCACACACAGATTTTCAAAAGATTTAAAAGTAAATTACCCCGCCATAAAGGGCGAGGCATTAAAAGATGACGATATCTATTCCCACCTCGGAGGTGGGAATATTTTCATATGCACAAGATTGCACCATTACAATTATGTGCGTGTATAGCTGTATAATAGAGTATAACAATATTGTATTTACACCCTTTCCGCATTGCTGATGGACAAATATACGCAAAGGATTTGACAAGTATGATATAATTTCATCCGAATGATAAAAGAAACAATTTGTCACATCAGATTACCTTTTTATTTTCTTTCAATCCCGATTTTAAATAGTAACCTTTTGAAAAAACATTCTTTAACTAAAAAAGGAGAAGTACAATGAAGATTAAATTTTTAACTTTTATTTTAGTTTTAAGTTTAGTTGGGTTGTGGGGTATTAACAGCGAAAGTTACGCGAAGCTCTCCCCTACTCCAACAAAAAATTTGGCTGCTCAAGTAAATAATTCTAACAAAGATTCTGACAAAGACGGTTATAGCGATTTCTGCGAAGTTCTGCACAAATCGGACCCACAGGATAAAGAAAGCACACCTAAAGAAAATATCACAATCAATGTTCCTTCGGATATAAAAACAATTCAGACCGCAATAAATGTTTCTATAGACGGTGATACAATTGTAGTTTCTCAAGGCAAATATAAAGGCAATATTAACTTCAACGGCAAATCAATCACTTTAACTTCTATAGAACCTCAGAGTTCCGATGTAGTTGCTAACACTATCATAGAAGGCACTAAAAGCAGCAGTGTTGTCACAATAGATAGCACCACTGCAATATTAAAAGGATTTACAATCACAAGTAAAGATTTAGATTGCAGGGGAATATATGTTAAAGATGCTTCTCCTTTAATAGAAAACTGCACTATTATAGATAACCAAACCACTGAAAGTGGTGGTGGAATATACTCTACCGACAATTCCAGTCCGCAAATAATAAACTGTATCATAACAGGGAACAAAGACTCAACCAAAAGTAAAGGCATATCATCGCAAATTCATGGCGGCACACCAATTATCAGAATATCTTTGATTAACGGTTTGGGGCTGGTGGACAATACAACTGAAATTACAAACACAGAACCTACCACCACTCCTATTGTCTACAAACCTCGTCCTCCTCGCCCTATTCGTCCTACTGCTGAAACTTTAACCTTTCTCAAGACGAGTGCAACAAGCGCAATAACAGCAACTGAATCTGTTGAATTGACTATAAATACAGACGGTTTAATTGAAAAATTATTTGCAGGCGGAAGTAATCCTGCGACTGTTTATAAATATCTCGGCGGAACTTCTTGGGAACAGATATCTCCAATAGGTTCAGGTTTGGGTTCAGAGTTTGCAGTACTTTGTCTCTGTGAATACAATGGTGATTTGTATGCGGGAACCATGGCATACTCTAGCGAAGTAGGTAAAGTATGGAAATACGAAGGGGAAGGAGGCAATTGGACATTGGTTGGGGACAATTTGGACGAGCAGGTATCTGCGTTAGTAGTCTATAATGAAAACCTGTATGCTGGAACTTCGTGGGGTTCAGGAAAATTATATAGATACGATGGCGAAACTACTTGGACAAATGTAGTTAACACAACATTTATGTCTGGTTTCAGAAGCCTTTATGTATCAGATATAAATATAACTGGCATCAATATCTTATATATTGGAGACATAAGTTCAGATAAATTTGGTCATTACGATGGAACAATCTTTACCGAAGATGCACATCCCGGCGGAAGCTGCATCTGGGACTACGAATTCTATAACAGTAAACTATATGCTTCTGCATATAATGGTTATATTTATGAGTCTTCCGATGGAACTCATTGGACATTGATAAAATCTTATTTAGGTGGTGGTGATGCATGGGAATTAGAAACATTCCAAAACTATTTATATGTAAACGCGGGAGCGAACCTCTACAAATATGATGGAGATACATGGAGTAATCCTATTTGGACAGCGCCATACGAAATAATATCTGTGATTGAAACTGAAACCGAAGACGCTTTGATTTTTGGAGTTGGAGGAGAAGCTGGTTACGCTGGCAATACATCTGGATTCGGTAAGGTCTACGCTTATGATGGAACGGGTGACCCTCAATTGATATCTGGTGATATGAGTAGTGGAATACAATCCCTAATTTTGCTATCTGGAGGTAACTACTGGCATGTTGATGATGATCAGGATAACCCCCCAGGAGACGGAACAACATGGGAAACCGCATTTAAATACTTACAGGATGCGCTTCTTAATAATCCAGAACTTCAAGCAGGTGATCAGATTCGGGTAGGACAAGGCATTTATAAACCTGACCAAGGAGATAGTGTCATACTTGGCAACCGCAACGCCACATTTCAGCTCATAAATGGTGTAGCTATTAAAGGCGGTTATTCAGGACTCGATTATGTAGAACTCGGCGCACCAAACCCCTATACACGTGATATAGCAAACTATCAAACCATACTAAGCGGTGATATTGACAACGACGAGACGCTTAATAACAACAGTTACACTGTTGTAAAGGGTCCTGGTTGCGGAGAAATTGAAACAGTAATTGATGGTTTCACCATTACAGGCGGAAATGCTGAGAAGTATACTTACGGCGGAGGCATGACCAACCGTAGCTGTTCACTCACATTACTCACAGTTAAAAACTGCGTTTTTAAAGGAAACCATAGTGCTTATGGTGGTGGTGGAATGCTTAACAGAGGTTGTCGTCCAAAGATAGTTAACTGTTTCTTTGTCGACAATTCTGCTCCATATGGTGGTGGTATATCGAACCAAGCTTCTTCTCCAGAGGTTATAAATTGTGTATTCAGTGGAAACTCTGCTACTTCTAGTGCTGGTGGTGGAATATTAATTAATTCTAGTAGTTGGCCTTCCCTTCCCAAAGTAATTAATTGCACTTTTAATGGAAACTCTGCCACTACTTATGGTGGTGCTATGTGTAATATCGGTAGCGACGCAATAGTGACAAACTGTATCCTTTGGGACAATGGAGATGAAATATATAATTATGGCAATGCAAATCCAATCGTTACTTACTGTGATATAGAAGGTGGTTATTCAGGAGAGGGCAACATAGACAGCGACCCGTTATTTGTGGATGCAAGTAATCCTGCAGGCGCGGATGGTATCTTCCGCACAGAGGACGATGGTTTGCAGTTGGGTGGAGAAAGTCCCTGCATCAATAAAGCTAATCTCAATGTTGCTCCTTTAACTGATATACTTAGAAGTGAGCGTTTCGGAATTGCTGATATGGGCGCGTATGAATTTAACTACGTTGTTAGATGGACTACTTTGGAAGGAGTTTTTGGTAGCTACCATGACAGCGCCACAGAGTATATCTATGTGGCAGATAGTGCCAATCACCGCATAGTGAAAACCAAAATAGATGGCACCGGGTGGACTACTTATGGCACTTATGGCTCTGGTGTGGGACAGTTTTACTATCCTCTTGGTATATCCTATGACAGTGCTACAGAGTATATCTATGTAGCAGATACTAGTAACAACCGTATAGTAAAGACAAAGCTAAACCCAGACGGCACTTTCACTGACTGGACTACTTTAGAATTTTACGGTCCTGATGGTATCTACTATGACAGCGCTACAGAGTATATCTATGTGACAGATGGCCACAAGATAACGAAAACCAAAATAGATGGCACCGGGTGGACTACTTATGGCCATTTTGGCTATTCTTTCGAGGGCCCGGGACACTTTTGGCATGTTTCTGGTATTCACTATGATAGCACTACAGAGTATATCTATGTAGCAGATAGTGGCAATTGTCGCATAGTGAGAACCAAAATAAATGGTGATGGCTGGACTACTTATGGTACTGGGGGCTCTGAGGTAGGACAGTTTTACTATCCTCTTGGTATATCCTATGACAGTGCTACAGAGTATATCTATGTGACAGATAGTTACAATCACCGCATAGTGAAGACGAAGCTAAATATAGACGGCACTTTCACTGACTGGACTACTTATGGCACTCAGGGCTCTGGTGTGGGACAATTTAAATATCCTCGTGGTATCTCCTATGATAGCGCTACAGGATATTTCTATGTGACAGACCACTTAAATTATCGTATAGTAAAGCTATACCCAGAGTGGCAATAGAAGATAATAGATAGGGGAGCATCGGGTCAAGCATCGGGGTCACCTATTGATATAAAAGTCAAGTAAAAGCACATGTTCCCCTTTAAATATCTTTATCATTGTCAAAGCCGCAGTAATAAATGCATAATAAATGGGGTCAGGTCTTGCCCTGAACCACGTAGGATTCAGGGCAGGCAATGTAACATTTTCGGAACAGACAATTTGCGAATCCTAAACTTTCTTAGAACTGGTGATTCCCCGAAATATTATTATCGATCTTTTTGTCATTGCGTTATCTTTTAAGTATAATTCCCGACATGATTAAACAACGCTCATCTAAATATAAATCTTCGTATTCAATAGACGAAAAAGGCATGCTCGACCTTGCGTGTTCATTAATCTCAAAAAAGACAATCAATCCGCCCGGCAACGAATACTTGGTTAAAGATATAGTGGTAAAAAGCATGAAAGAATTGGGAATGAAGGTGAAAATTGTGGGGGATAAAAAACGCCCCAATATTTTAGGAGAAATAGGCAAAGGTCATCCGCAAATTGCAATTCTTTGTCACATGGATGTCGTACCCCCGGGTGGAGGATGGAAGACAGACCCTTTCAAACCCGAAATAAAAAAAGGACGACTCTATGGCAGAGGCGCTTGCGATAACAAAGGACCTTATGCCGCATCCTGGGCGGCGATTAAAGCAGTTCTAAAAAAAGGGAAGTTAAAAGGAAAAATAATTCTTGGCGCGGTTGCTGACGAAGAAAGGGGTTCTGAAAAAGGCATTACATTACTATTAAGGAAGAAAAAATTAAATTGTGATTTTTGTTTGATACCTGACGGCGGAAAAATGCCTGCCCGCCGTTGTAATAGTGGTGGGGGCGAGGCAGTAATCGGGGAAAAAGGAATGCTATGGCTGAAGTTCGCAAGTTTGGGAAAGAGCGCTCACGGCAGTAATCCTAAAAAAGGCATAAACGCAATAACAAATATTATCAAGTTTTTGTCTGACGTAACTAAACTAAAGATAAACAAAAAAATAGACCCGCATTTTTCACCTCTTACTATTAATATAGGAGAAATCAAAGGAGGAGACGCTCCCAATATAGTCCCCTCATATTGTGAAGCAACGATAGACATTCGTTATCCTTTAGGAATAAAGAAAGAAGAAATAATGAGAAAGATAGAATCCTTTATGGATTCCTTTAATAAGAAAAGTAAAGACGCCTGCCCGCCGAGCTTTCCTGGCGGGGGACTTGTCCGCCATAGTAGTAGTGGCGGAAAAATAATTTTAAAAGAAATACTTCAGGATACATCCCCGCATCTTTTGGATATCAATAAAAATCCTTTCCTTAAGACATTCCTTGAAGCTTCTGAAGAGGTAGGAGAAAAAATGAAATTTGTCACTATCGGCGGAAATTCCGTGGGCAAGCTCCTTTACTTTGCCGGCATCCCATCTTTCTCTCATTCACCGGAAGATATTTCTACCGCGCATCAGGCAAATGAATCGGTATCTTTAAAGAACCTGAAAAAATGTGCTATACTTTGGGCGAAGTTTTTGGAGAAAATAATACTATAAAAAAATCAAATAATTCTTGTCATTGCGAGAAGCGTAGCGACGAAGCAATCTCCTTATTCTATTTTTAGATTGCCACGCTCACTATGTTCGCTCGCAATGACAGGTAATTTTAATATTCCCTCTGGAATATTGAAAAGATTCCGAGGACTTTAGCCCCGGAAATTCTCCGAATTTCTCGGGGTGATATTTAATTTTTACACTTTACATTTATAAAAAGGGAGATTTTGAACAATGGAAATCTTTATATCATATGCAATAAAAACCATTAGCGTATTATTTGTATTTGGCATACTAATCTTTTTCCACGAATTGGGTCATTTTTTTATAGCGAAAAAACTCAAGGTAATAGTAGAAAAATTTTCACTTGGGTTTGGACCTGCTTTGTTTAAGTTTAAAAAAGGTGAAACCGAGTATGCAATTTCAGCCGTGCCTTTTGGCGGATATGTAAAAATGGCAGGCGAGAGTTTGAATGAAAGCAAAGGCAAAGAAGGCGAATTTTATTCTAAAAGTCCTCTTCAAAGAATAGCCATAGTCGCCGCCGGTCCGATAATGTCTTTTGCTTTGGCGTTTGTTATTTTTTATATAGTAATAATGACGATTGGAACTGCATCTGTTAATCCGCAAGCAAAAGTCGGCGGGTTGATTGAAGGTAATCCTGCCGAAAGGGTCGGTATAAAAGAGAGTGACTTGATTATAGCCATTGATAACCAGCCGATAGATAGTTGGCAGCAAATGTCCGGTATCATAAAAGAAAATCCCGGCAAAGAAATTTTTATTACACTGGACAGAGAAAGCAAAATCTTATCGTTTTATGTAACGCCCAAAGAAGAAATTTTAAGCAACGGACAAAAAATAGGGCAAATCGGAATTTACCCCAATATCATTACTGAAAAAGCCAATCCGTTTACTGCTGTTTATAAATCAGCAGAGACAGTTGGAAAAACCTCCTATATGATAATAAGTGGGCTTGTTGAACTTATAAGAGGGAAAGTCCCGGCAAAAGAAGCATTAGGCGGACCTATTCTTATCGCAAGAATAACAGCAAGATTATCCGAAGCAGGTTTTATGCAGGTATTAAATTTCGCGGGAATGTTAAGTATTGTCTTGGGAATCCTCAACTTATTACCAATCCCCATATTAGATGGCGGTGTTATATTCTTCTTTATAATAGAAATCATCAGAAAAAAGCCCTTAAGCGAAAAAACACAAATGATTGCGCAAAACATAGGACTGGCACTGCTTCTTGGGGTAATGTTATTCGCAACCTATAACGACCTCACACGAGACTATTCCAAAATATTCCCCAAAGCTGAAAAGACACAAAAACAAAACGTGCCCCGTTAGAGATTAAAAGTAAAATGGCCCGATATCTTTATATTTGAAATGAAGAAAAATAAAAGTTGTTCTACGGACATAGAGGTTAATTCACGGTCGCCGCAAATATATCGGCGACCTATCTCTAAACGGGGTGAAAAAATAATAAAAATCGCCGGGCTTGCCATAGGCGGAAACAATCCCGTCAGAGTTGAGTCAATGTTAAAAACATCTTTTGACAAACCTTTTTCTTCCATCCTAAAAGAAATCAAATTATTAGAAAAAGCGGGCTGTGAACTTTTAAGAATAGCAGTTCCAAATAAACAAGCTATCCCTACCATCAACAAAATAAAAAAAGCAACATCAATTCCTTTAATGGCGGATATTCATTTCTCCAAAGAAATCGCTTTAAAAGTTTTAGAAAAGGGAATAGACAGCATAAGAATAAATCCCGGCAATATGGATGTTTCTTCGATTAAAAAAATTGCAAGAGTTGCCAAATCCAAAAAAGTTCCTATGCGAATAGGAGTCAATGCCGCATCTTTTAAAAACCCTTTCGGTAAAGATAAGAAAGTTGTGTCGCAACCCGCCAAATATTCCCTGCCCGCAAATGTTTCAGTGGCGGGAGTGGCGGGCAAACTCGTCGATGTTTTATACAAAACAGTCAGGGAAATAGAGAAAGAAAAGTTTTACGATATGATAGTCGGGATAAAATCATCCGATGTGCCGACTACCATATTGACAAACCAAATGCTTGCAAAGAAACTTCCCTACCCTATTCATATAGGTATAACCGAAGCCGGACTTGCGCCCGAAGCAATTATAAAATCTTCCATAGGAATAGGCGCGCTTCTTGCGCAGGGCATCGGCAATACTTTAAGAGTATCTCTTACAGATACATCCGCAAAAGAAGTCCAAGTCGGTTATGCAATATTACAAGCTTTAAACCTGCGGAAAAAAGGCGTAGAAATAATCTCCTGTCCAACTTGTGGAAGATGTAAAATCAATGTCAAAAAAATAGCCGAAGAAATAAAAAAGAAAACATCGCATATGCAAACTCCTATAACAATCGCTGTAATGGGCTGTGAAGTAAACGGACCGGGCGAAGCAAAAGAAGCAGACATCGGTATTGCAGGAGGAGCAGGTTGTGGTGTATTATTCAAAAAAGGTAAGATTGTAAGGAAAGTGAGCGAAGAAAGAATAGCCAGTACTTTAATGATAGAGTTAAAACGTCTTATTTAGCTTAAAGTTTTATAATTACTCTGAGCGAAACCCCGCACCCTACGTGGTGCGGGGAAAAAGAAATTGCGAAAGTTTTGATGGCGGAAATAAAAAACCTTTTATGAAAACGGAAAAATGGTTTGAACTACTTGTCAAGCGTATAATAGAAATGTCAAAATTAGACATAGAAATTAAAAGATCTGAATTAGAAAATAATCCCACAAAAATATTGGAACATTTGCCCACTTTTAAAAATATTTGAATTTTGATATGCCCCGTGGAATTCGAAGAATTCCCGGGATTAAGTCCCCGCAATCTTTCAGATTGCAGGGGATATATTTTACATTTTAACTTTTAATTTTTAATATAATATATCATGCGCTTAACTAAAAGTTTTATAAATACTCTACGCGAAACGCCGAAGGATGCAATAACGCCTTCGCATCAGTTAATGCTGAAGGCCGGTTTGATTAGGCAATCCGCAAGCGGTCTTTACACTTATCTACCATTCGGATTAAGAGCAATACAAAAAGCAATCAATATCGTCAGGGAAGAAATGGATAAAGCCGGCGCTTTGGAATTATCTCTTTCTATTTTGCAACCTTCATCTCTTTGGAAAAAATCAGGCAGATGGGAACAATATGGCAAAGAAATGATGAGGCTGAAAGATAGGAAAGATAACTTCTTATGTATAGGACCTACACACGAAGAAATGATTACCGATTTAATTTCTCAAAC
This sequence comes from bacterium, assembly GCA_023135785.1. Lineage (NCBI taxonomy): Bacteria > bacterium. Next base: position 1,838 of record JAGLSL010000033.1, on the reverse strand, counting down.
AGTGCGCAGTTACAAACAACTACCCGTTACTCTTTATCAAATAAAATCCAAATTCAGAGACGAAATAAGGCCCAGATTCGGCATAATCCGCTCGCGAGAATTTACAATGAAAGACGCTTATAGTTTTGATGTTGATGAGCAAGGATTAGAAGAAAGCTATAGGAAAATGTATGAAGCATATAAGAAAATATTTTCAAGATGCGGGCTTGATTTTGAAATTGTGGAAGCGAACCCCGGACTTATGGGCGGTAATTTTTCTCATGAATTTATAGCGCCTTCCCAAAACGGCGAAGATACGATTATCAAATGCGCAAAATGTAGTTACAGGGCAAATCTTGAAATGGCCGAAGGCCTGCCCGCCGAGGTTTCAGTGGTGGGCCTACCCGCCAAAACAGTAGTGGCGGGTGGCAAACTCGAAAGCATAAAAGAGGTTGATACCCCAGGCATTTCCACAGTAGAACAACTACACAAGTCTTTAAAAATTCCTGTTTCAGAAATGATTAAAACTCTTATTTTTGAAATTGATAATAAAGAACTTGCTACCGTTTTGGTAAGAGGAGACCATGAAGTAAATCCTGCCAAACTAAAAAGATTACTTGCAACTAATATATTGAAAATGGCATCCGCAGAACAAATCGAAAAAGCTACTGGAGCACCTGTCGGATTTTCGGGACCTGTAGGATTAAATGGAATTAAAATTGTTTGCGACTCATCAATTTTATCAGGGCAAACTTATCTTTGCGGCGCGAATAAAAAAGACAAACATCTTACAGGAGTAAATCCAGGCAGAGATTTTTCCGCTGATATAACCGGAGATATAAGATGCATCACCGAAGAAGATTCCTGTCCTAAATGCGGCGGTGAAATATCTTTTACAAAAGGTATAGAGTTGGGACACATATTTAAACTCGGCACGAAATATTCTGTTCCGCTTCAGGCAAACTTCATAGGTAAAGACAACAAAGAAAATCCGATTATAATGGGTTGTTACGGTATCGGAATAGACCGCATAATTGCGGTAGCAATTGAACAAAATCACGATAAGGACGGGATTATCTTCCCCACTGCCCTTGCTCCGTATCAGGTTTTAATATTACCTACAAATTATAAGGATGAAATATTACAGAAGAAATCCGATGAGATTTATGATGTGCTAATTGAAAACGGCATTGAAGTTCTTCTTGATGACCGAGACGAAACTACAGGCGTAAAATTCAAAGACGCGCATCTTTTAGGAATACCTTTTATTGTAGTCTTAGGCAGAAATTTTATTGAAAAAGGCGAAATAGAATTAGAGATAAGAGGAAAAGAAAAAGAAATAACTACTGAAAAAGAAATCTTTAATAAAATTAAAAAATATACGGATAAACCCCGTTAGAGATAATCCCAACGTAACATCGGGATGTAATTACCCGAGAGTAAATCTACATCCTAATCAGCTTTTGCAATCTTGTTGAGTGTAAACTTTCCATTGGCTTAATCTCTAACGGGGTAAAAACCGCAACCCTACGACACTATAAAATTTCTCCGATAATATTCGAAAATTTTCTCTAAAAGCACTTGACAAGCGAAAATCATAAAGCGTATAATGTCCGCTCTTTGACCCGAGAATGATTAGGGTCAAGAAAAAACTGCTCTTTGGAAAACTAAATAGAAGTGTTTCTCTTGAGTCACAATTAGTTAATATTTAAAGTCAATTTACCCGTCCCGTTAGAAATTTAGAAATAACTTTCTTATACGGGACACACGAGTCACTTTAAACTCACAAATTTTTGAAAGAATTTTCATTTTTCAATTGGTGGGTTTGATCCTGGCTCAGGATGAACGCTGGCGGTGTG
>JAGLSL010000032.1 GCA_023135785.1 bacterium | reverse complement strand
CAGGTAACGCCAACAATTCCCTTTCTTCAATCCTTCTTGCAAATTATTCCACGCATGACCTTGAGGGCGATTGGTACATAAGTTCTTTGCAGTGCGGCGGCGAAGGGGGTTGCTACGCATTTTTTGGCGGAATGGATATAAGTGAAACAGGATTGGTAAGGCAATGGTATGGAGAGGAATTTGAATCGGACGATATGCCTACCCAAATTTATATAGATTCAAACGGACTTGTAGAAATTGATAATGAAGACTCTTTTATCGGATTTATGTCGCCGGATAAAAAGACGGTTACAGCTACAATTACCGACGATGTTGGTAACGATACGGCGCAGATTATTGTTTTGCAGAAAAGAGGCGAAAATGTAGATTTTGTCCAGTCCGACCTTGCGGGCGAATGGGACATGCATTCTTTCGATTGCGATAGCGGAGGGTATTGTGGCTGGGAACGAGGAGAGGCGAATATAACACCAGGCGGCTTTATGACATGGACGTCTTTTGTGGATAGCGATGAAGGAGAGGCAGAGGAAGAAATCCAAGATAGTTATCTTGTTTCCATAAATTGGACAGACGAAGAAGAAAATTATTGGAACGGCGTCGTTACTATTAAAGAGTTTTATGATGAGGGGAACCCTATTGTGTTCGGAGCGATGTCGCAGAGTAAGAATGTGGTTGTCGGAGTAGTTGAAAATGATAGGAATGACTCCCAAATTATTATTTTGCAAAAGAAAAACGGTGTAGTATTTTCCCAAGCAGACCTTGCAGGTTTATGGAGTATGCACGGGTTAAGATGTAATGAATATGAGGGCTCGGAATATGTTGGAGTGTCGTTGCCTGTTATAGTGATTGAAGGGGAGATGTCTATTATAGAAAGTGAAATCCCTGTAGGTATAGTTAGTATAACGGATACCGGCATTGTTTCTCTTGAAGGAGAAGGCATATCCTTGACTGACGGCACAATGTCTTTAGACAAGGAAATGATTGTCATAAACGGTAGCTTCGCCGAGAATACTTATGAATTTTTTATTTTTCAAAGAATCAGGGATGTCAGTCCTGTCCAGTCGCTTGCCAATACTGTAAGTGGTTTTGCTGATACGGCGCTTAATATAATCCATGACGATTGGGATGTTATATTTGCGGCTCAACAGAGAGCGGGACGCTATACTATTGATGATGCGGGCGAAATTGTCTTCCGCGATTTAGGAAGTTTCATGCAGGGTGTCAGCGAATATGCCAAGAGCGATACTATTTTTCAATACGCTTATGACGCAAAAGAAGCGTTTGACCAATGTATAATCGCAAATCACGGTTCTTCCACAGACAACGGACTTTCCATATATTCGCCGAGATGGTGGTGGGATGAGGTGGGTGCTAATTACATCGGCGCAAATTTATCATTTCTTTTGGGAAATGGCTATACACAATATTGGGATAATTTTTTAGGAGATTATGTAGATACCGACCTTATACGAGACCCAAACCTTACGGGAGAGGCAACTTTTTCAAGAACAATTACAGGCGGAACGACTGCTTCGGCTTATGTCATGATTTCTTCTCCTTTATGGTCAGGTGTTCTCGACCCGTTAGCGGATAATTTGGGCGATTACGACACAGAACTTTGGCGCGCTTTTATGTGGGATACTGAACTCGGAAGTTACGACGAATATCCTTTTGATGATTTTGGAGATTACGTGGTAGAAGGAAAACTTGCCAGGGCAGAATACAATTATATGGATCCCGGCTATGGCTTATGGCTTATTTCGCGAAATGACGCGACTTTGAGTATTACCGGGTCTATGGAGGATTACTATGATGAGCCGTATGACGAGGGAATTTGTCTTGAACCCGGCTGGAACCAAATCGGAACTCCGTTTAATTTTGATATAGATTGGGATACGGTAGATGTAGTTTATTATGATGAGGGAATTGAAGGGTATGTTATTTGTGATGTTTCATCTGATGAAAACACTGTCACTTCCCATACGCTTTGGAGATATTTAAACGGAAGTTATAGCGGAACAGGTGTTATGAGGCGGGGCGAGAGTTATTGGCTCAATAACTTGACCGAAGATGATGTATGGCTTTTAATCAATCCTGTCCGAACCACTATACCTAACTCTTTCGTTCCGTCATTGGAGCGAACCCTTACCTTATTCGCAAAAGTTAGTGGAGAAGAAATGCCTCCTCCGCCTCCCGGAGGAACGGGGTCTGAATCAGAATCAGGTGAGGAAGGTAGCGGTGGCGGAAGCGGATGTTTTATCGCAACTGCTTGTTTTGGTTCACCTATGTCGGGAGAAGTTAATATCTTAAAGAATTTCAGGGATAGATATTTATTGAGCAATCCAATCGGAAAAGTTTTTGTTTCGACATATTATAGATATTCTCCGAAAGTTGCGGATTTCATAGCAAAACACGATTTCTTGAAAGTTTTGGTCAGGTCAACATTGTATCCCGTAGTTGAAGGATGTGGAGTTGTAGTGGAGAAATAAAAATAGCCCGCCACTGTTACAACGGCGGGCTCGCTTTTAGTCGTAAGTTTGGCAGGTTCCTATAGAAAAATTGAAAAAATTCCGTGTAATCAATTCTTATACTATCGGCTTTTTCACCGTTGCAGTAATCGTTTTTCTTTATTTTCTCCCCATTGATTTCATTAACCAGCTTGAACTAAAAACGCTCGACTTAAGATTTGAAACTTTCCAGAAAACAATTCCCTCGCAAAATATCGTTATCGTTACCATAGATAACAAATCCGAAGACCAGATTGGGCAATTCCCGTGGCCCAGAGATGCATACGCAAAAGTTATAGATAACTTGAGTAAATGGGGCGCTAAAGTAATAGGCATTGATGTCCTTTTTTCCGAGGAAGAAGCTAACGCATTATCAGAAGTTCTTGATAAAACAGATTTAGAAGATAGGGTTTCCCAAGACCTTATAGAAGGATATCGGGAAAAATTCGATAACGATAAAATTTTAACTGATTCAATAAAAAGGGCCGGCAATGTGGTTTTGGGATATTATTTTTTCACCGATTCAGACGAGCAGGTAAAACATCTTACAGAGGCGGAAAAACAAAAGGCAAAAAAATTAATCTCTAAAGCTCAAATTTCTTTGGTAAGTTCCAGAGTTAAAGGTGATGAAAAATTCTTGCTCAGAAGAGGTTATGGAATAGAATCAAGTATCGAGAGTATATCCCGCGCTTGTAAAAACTACGGATTTTTAAACATATTTCCCGATTCGGACGCAGTGTTGAGAAAAGTAACACTGCCTATGAAATATGAACATGAAAAAGTCTGGTATGGTTCGTTTCCTTTACAGATATTAAAAAATTATTTTGATGAAAATATACATCTTGGAGTTTCAGTAGAAGGTATATCATCTCTTACTTTGGGAGAAAAAAATATCCCTATTGATACAAGCGGAGCGATACTTCTTGACCAGAGCGCTTCCCTTGATTCTTTTCCTACTTATTCATTTGTTGATGTTATGACCGGAACGGTTGATAATATTGAAAATTTCAAAGATAAAATTATATTGGTAGGTATAACCGACCCCGGGCTTATGAGAGACACATGGGCTACACCGACCGATACTGTGGTTCCGGGTATAAAAATACATGCCCAAACCATATATGCAATACTTAATAATTGGTTCATGTCTTATTCAGGTACACTCATAAGTAATGTTCATCCCAACACAATCCTGAAAGATGAATTTGTATATTATTCTGATGAAGTAAATCTTGCTAACCTTTTAGCCATAATCTTATTAGGTTCAATACTTATATTTGCTATCCCGAAATTTCCTCATGCAAGTTATGGCGCTTACACGGCTATTTTCTTGCTTGTCGGTTACAGTGTAGCGGCATTCCTTCTGTTTAAAAACATGAGAATATGGATTAATATGTTCTATCCTATTTCAAGCATTGCTCTTGTTTATACGACACAGGCGCTTTATAGAGCATTGACTACCGAGCGTAAAGCGCGTGAAATACGAGGCGCTTTTCAAACATATGTCCCGCCTCAGATTGTTGATGAACTTATAAAAAATCCCGAGAAGTTAAAACTAGGTGGAGAAAGAAAAACTGTTTCAATACTTTATTCGGATGTAAAAGGTTTTACAACAATATCGGAGAAGCTTTCCCCTGAAGAACTTGTAGAATTTATGAATAATTATCTTACCCCCATGAGCGATATTGTATTCAAATATGAAGGGACGCTTGATAAGTATATCGGAGATGCTGTTTTGGCTTTTTACGGTGCGCCATTGCCACAAGAAGACCACTATTTAAGAGTTGTTCTTTCGGCTTTAGATATGATAAGTGCCCTGAAAGAATTGCGGAAAAAATTGAAAGAAGAAAATAAACCCTCAATAGATATAGGAATTGGTATAAACACTGGCGAGGTGTCTGTCGGGAATATGGGTTCTAAGACGCGGCTTGACTATACGATAATGGGGGATAATGTAAACCTAACACAGAGGATAGAAGAATTGACCCGAATATATAAAAACAATATATTGCTAAGCGAATATACTTATCAGAAAATAAAAGAAAAGATTGTTTGCAGGGAAATTGACGAAGTTACGGTAAGGGGAAGAACACAAGGTGTAAAAATTTATGAACCAATTTGCAGGAAGGAAGAAATAACTCCCGAAACCGAAAATATTGTTAAACATTTTGAGGCAGGGCTTAATCTTTATAAATTGGCAAAACCTTTGGAAGCGGAAAAAGAATTTTCACAAGTATTGCAAATAGTCCCTGAAGACGGTCCAAGCAAATATTATCTGGGGAAGGGTAGAGAAGTTAAATAAAAATAATTATCTGCTATCATGGACATACTAAGAGTGACTGTTCAATGGTGTGTGTTTGGCAAGAAAGGAGAACGACTCACTCAACGCAACGAAGTGTGACTATGTTCAGCAGTTCAACAATATACGGGAGATATGAAATGAGACTTGTCAATCTGTGGCTTATTCTTTTTCTGTTATGTCTATCAACTACAGTAGCCATTGCCAGCGACAACACCAAGAGAGAGGACCACGTGGTGGTTCCCGTGACAGAGAAGCAAATGGCTGTCATTAAGGCGTTGCCAGAGAAACTGGTCTGCGTTACTTCAGTGAAGAACCCAATAAAAACATTGGCTGGTCTGGAAGACAACGAGTTCTGGGTTTTCGGATTCTCCCCATCTGTTCCTGTCAAGCTTATGGCGGCATTCGGTCGTAAAGACACGGCAGCGGGCATTAGCTACGTTGGCTTAGGAAATGAGAGCGCGAGTTTCGACAAGACACCACATCTGCGGCTTTACATAACCGATGAACGCCGTGCCGAGATTCTAGAGCGCCGAGGAGGCATCAGTATCACATTTGAGATCGCCAGCGAAAAAGACCAAGCCACACAGCGGGCTTCCACCGCACATATGCAAGCACTATCACCGGACGAACGAGTTGCGATCCAGTGGATATCGCGCAATAACAAACTCGGGACCGCAGAGGCTGGGATTGTGCTTGGGTTCAAGTGGGAATTAGAGGAAACCATCAAGCAGGACAGAAGCGCCTATTGGCTCATGGCCCACGGACTATCAAAGTCGGGTAAACCGTATATCCTCACGTGGATAGACGGTTGCTTCGTAGCCTTGGGTGTCCGGCCCGACCATGCCAAAGAGAGAGGCTTCCGCGACATGGCCTTGGTCCATGGTTTCATCGAAACACCCAAACGACAAGACCCGGGAGGTCAACATCCAGATTCCTTCGTGACTCTTTCGGACGTGACTTTTCACGCAGTGGAAGACCGGATATCGTCAACAGACAAGCTCAAAGGTAAGCTTACCTGCGAAGTGCACAGGAAGCTGAAGAGAGACCCTGTCTTGCTGCTGACGTACTGGATAGCGGACAGCAAGCGGGAAATGTACTTCTATCCAAAGGCGCTCCCAGACAATAGAGGAGAGATGTACTTCGAGTTCTCGCCTTTTTTGAGCGACAATGATCCTCAGTGGTCCAGCGTATTCGGAACGATTGAAGTGTCCCTCAAGCTTTTGGACACCAGCTTCGATCTGCAACATCCATTGAGCAACGATCTGAAGATGTGCGTGCGATTAAAATAGTGGGCAGAAACAAACTGCCGAACGAGACAAATTCAGCGTATGCGGAATACCGCACCGCTGATTTGCGACGTTCTACAGACACAAGTGGTTAAAAGGGGACAGCGACCTTTTTATTCAATGATGTATGTTATGTGAGAAGAAGTAAAAATGGGAAATTATAAAGATTTAGAATACGAATTTATTGAAAGATCTCTTTCTCTTATTTCACAATACAAGAGTATGGCATCTAATTTTGATTTTAAAGAACAGTATAACTATACACTTCTGATCAATTGCCTTTTAGGTCTAATTGTTATGCCTAAAGAAAGAATGGTTTCGTATATTCCCAAAAAACGATTAACTCAAGAATTTAAAAAGAAAATCGGATTAGAAAATTCAAAGGTAAGCAATGATATTAAAAATTTAAAGTATTTAATAATTGCTCTTAGACACTCAATTGCACATTTTGATATTAAGGTTGAATCGTATAATAAAGATTTTTTAATAGATGAAATTGTATTCATGGACAATAGTAATTGTGGAAAACACGAGATTGTTAGATTTAAGGCTGAAGAGTTGTTGCCATTTATAAAGTACTATTCAACTTGGTTAATGAAGAATTTTAAAAAATACAGATTAAAAAGTAATTAAAACACATAACAAGGCATTCCAACTAAAAGGTAAAATAAAAAATAAAAGGTAAAAGTAAAAGGTAAAAGGGGACAGACACCTTTAGTCTTGACATATAGCTTTTGCCCCAATATAATATTTTTATGCCAAGACATGGAAGGATAGTTATACCTAATGTTGCATACCATGTAACCCAGCGTGGCAATTACGGGCAAAAAATCTTCAATACCAGAGAACATTATAAGCAATATTGCGAATGGATAGATGAATATGCTGAACAAAACAGCGTAAATGTTTTAGCATATTGTCTGATGAACAACCATGTGCATTTTGTGGTGAAGCCAAAGCGGGAGGATGGGTTGGCAAACCTGTTTAAAACGGTGCATATGCGTTATTCGCATTATATTAACCGGCAAAGAGGCGCCAAAGGTCATTTATGGCAAGGGAGATTTTATTCCTGCATATTAGATAACGCGCATCTGTATAGAGCTATAAGATATGTTGAAAACAATCCTGTACGTGCAAAAATAACCAAGAAAGCATGGGATTATAAGTGGTCTAGCGCAAAAGAGCATGTAGAAGATAACCGTAAACCATTAATCAATATCAGTAAATATAAAAATATAAAATCCATGAAGGAATGGAAAGAATACTTGACGGAAACCGATGATGAAATGGTAAAAGAAATTAGGCTGAAAACCAATAGGGGTCTAGTGGTGGGTACAGATAAATTTATTAAAAAGCTGGAAAGCAAATTAAACCGTTCTTTAAAATGTATAAGGCAGGGTAGACCAAGAAAGAATAAATAAAAAAAGGTGTCTGTCCCCTTTTTCCTTTTTGCTTTTTCCCTTTTTGCTTTTTGCCACAAATCACTGCACCTGACCAAAAAGCTGGCGCTTTTTCGGCAGGTGAGCTCAAATGTTAGATAACCATAGAATAGAGAAAGGAGGTGAATGGCATGACACAAGCTGAGGATCAAAACACGGGGATCGACGAATCGGTGGGACAGGGCTACATCATAGAATTTCTGACTGCTCTGGCAACTGACCTGAATGAAGGCGAGGAATTCTTTCAATGGTCGGAGATCGGGAGTTACCAGAGCGAATGCAGCCTTATCTATGTTCGCCCGCAGGCAATTCAACTGAAGAAGACATACACTCTGTCAAAAGGCTTCTGGGGTGACCTAGTTTCCATATTCCTACCTGCGGGCTTTACCACCGTTGGCCGAAAGGAACAAATCGAGGAGATCAATCGTCAGAACGCAGAGACAGCGATACGCATTGCTAAGCCGCATCCGTACCACTCGACACTGGGCAAGAAAGAACAGCCTGAGACGCAGTATGTATACCAGATCAGTGCGCGCAGTCCCGAGGGAAAAGTATTCGTCCACGTTTTCACACTGGAAAAGGATCGCGCTTACCAGTCCTTACTTAAGTACGAAGAGGCCCAGAGATGTCTCGATCTGATGGTCAGATCCGCAGTCGGGCCAGACGCAATGCGAGAAATCACGCAAGACTAGTTGTATCGTCGAACCAAAGCATGCAGGCTACAAAATGACCCGCGTGGATACTGGTCATTTTGAGCCTGATGCTGAATGTTAGAAGGAAAAAGTTTGAGAGTAGATTCCATTAAACCCCCGAAAACTCACCTTTCTTTCGTAACGGGGCAAGTAAGGATTGGAACTGTTACCTTCTCTTCATATACATAGCAAGAGATTTCACTTTTTTCCCTATAATAGTTTTACTCCGCTCCCGTAAAGCCCTGCTCTTTAGAGCGGAGATGGATGGTTTGTGTTATTAAGTTTTCCCCAAAGCCTTGTGCTAAAGCACGGGGAGCGGGGTTCACTTAATTGACACCCTGTATAAAACTAACTTAAAATATCCTTTGTGTTGAATTTGCTGTTTTTTACAATGGTTTAAATTTTGTAGTATGAGAAGAAAAAATGTTTAGAGAAATACCATATACCAGATACTAGATTATTATGGTCTCGCACATTATCACAAATAAAGGACGGCAGGACTAATATGAATATTCCTGAGTTAGTCGCTCCTGCAGGAAATATGGAAAAGTTGAAGATTGCTCTTCATTACGGCGCTGATGCTGTTTTTCTGGGTTTGTCACAGTTCGGCCTAAGGGCAAGGGCGGATAATTTCACGGAAAACGAGCTTGATAAGGCGATTCAATTTTTACATAGTAACGGAAAAAAGGCATATGTTACGCTTAATATTATTCCTCATAACAGGGATATTTCCGCAATAAGAGAACATCTTTCGTTTTGCAATAAGGCTAGACCTGACGGCATTATTATTTCTGATATTGGTGTCTTTGAAATGGCAGCTGAACTTTGCCCTGGCATTCCTCTTCATGTCAGCACACAGGCAAACATTACCAACTTCAGAGTAGCTAAATCCTGGGAGAGGTTGGGGGCAAAGAGGCTTGTGCTCTCCAGGGAGCTCACGATTGATGAGATTAAGGATATACGGAATAGTGTTTCCATTGAACTGGAATGTTTTGTTCACGGAGCAATATGTATCTCATACTCAGGCAGATGCTACATCAGTAGTTTTCTCGCAAACAGATCTGCAAACAAGGGCGAGTGTACTAATTCATGCAGATGGAACTATACGCTAATGGAGGAAACACGAAAGGGGAAGTTCTTTCCTGTATACGAGAATGACCGGGGCACATTTATATTGAGCTCAAGAGACCTTTCTATGATCGAATACCTTGATAAGCTATCAGAGGCAGGGATAAACAGTTTCAAGATCGAAGGCAGGATGAAGGGGATCAATTATGTTGCTGGTGCTGTCAAGGTGTATAGAGAAGCTATAGACAGCCTTGGAAATGGAACATATATGGTGGATAAAACCTGGTTAAAGGAGCTGTCGATGATCTCAAACAGGGGATATACCACAGGAATGTTTTTGGGCCACCAGCCAGACAATGGATATAACCATGATGAAAAGGTTTACCGTATGAGTCATGAACTGATTGGAGTTATTCAGTCCGTAAGGAGTGGCAGAGGTCTGATTGCCCTGAGAAATACCATAGAGTTGGGATATACCATCGGGTTTCTATCAAAGGGACTGGAAGAGAAGCTCTTTGAGGTCAAGGAAATGTATGATGAGCAAGGTCGACGGGTAGTCTCCGGAAGAAATGATGAAGTAGTTACGATACCCTTACCCCTCGGGGTGAGAGAATCTGATCTCGTGAGGCGACCGATAAAATTATCTCGCTAAATATTAAGCGAGAACTCTTTTGTTAAATTATGTAATGAGCTCGAATCAAATTTATTGAAGTACAAAATAATAATAAATTATGGAAAATCAAGGTCAGACCTCGAAATGCGAAATGATGATTTGTTGTCGACAAATCAATTAGCTGATCCTTTCCGCACTTCGCTTGTTCGTGCAACGGGTTTATTATGTTAGGCTAAAATAAAAAAACTTGTATTTGTATCTCATTTGTGATACATTCATCGTAAATGGAGGTGTTTTATGAGTAAAAGTGCAATGATTAGAGCAAGAATAAAGCCAGAATTAAAGAGTCATACGGAAAATATTTTTCATAAGCTTGGTTTAAATGCAACACAAGCAATTACAATGTTCTATAAACAAGTTGAACTTTACGATGGACTTCCTTTTGATGTAGTAATTCCCACATCAACGACTAAGCATACTTTCAAATTAACGAATGAAAAAAAGAATTTTGTTGTTTGTGAAGATACTAAAGATATGTTTAAAAAATTGGGTATGTAATGTATATCCCTGTTTATACTAAACAGTTTGAAAAAGATGTTAAGCGTTGTAAACGCAGAGGCAAAGATTT
>JAGLSL010000031.1 GCA_023135785.1 bacterium | reverse complement strand
AAGGAAAAGTAAAAAATATAATACCCGGCATTGATGCTGCATTTGTGGATATAGGATGGGATCGCACGGGTTTTTTATATATTTCCGAAGTAAGTACGCCTCCTGCGATATCTGGTGAAATATCTCCGGGTTTGTTAACACAGGAAAAGGATTCTAAATCTCCCATTGAGAAAGCTTTAAAAGAAGGCGAAGACATACTAGTTCAGGTGGTAAGAGACCCTGTAGGCAATAAAGGTCCAAGATTGACTACTTTTATTACGATAGCCGGTAGATTTCTTGTTCTTATGCCCTTTATTGAACGATTAGGTATTTCAAAAAAAATCGTTGATCCTAAAGAAAGGAACAGAATTGCAGAAATTCTTAAGAAAATAAGACCGCAACATGGAGGACTTATTTTAAGAACACTTGGCGAGGGTAAGAACGAAAGAGAACTTGCTCATGATTTGAAGTATATTTCTTGGATATGGAAAAGAATAAATTTTATTTCAAAAATTAAAGCAGCTCCTTCTTTGTTACATCAGGAGCCGGATTTAGCCACGAGATTTGCACGCGATATACTAAGTCCGGAAAAAGACAAGCTAATTGTCGATAATTTTAAAAAATTTGTTCAATTAAAAAGGTTTTTTAGACGATACTCTCTTGACCCTTCGTCTTTCTTGGAGTTTTATAATTCGGAAGTGGACCTTTACAAGAAATATAATGTTGAGGAAGAGATACAAAAAGCTCTGAAAAGCAAGGTTTGGCTTCCAAGCGGAGGTTCTCTTGCAATTGAAGAAACCGAAGCATTAGTTTCTATAGACGTAAACAGCGGAAAGTTTACCACCGCAGCAGGTGGTTTGGAAGATACAGCTTTGAGAACGAATTTGGAGGCAAGTAAAGAAATAGCGCGTCAGGTAATCTTAAGAAATTTGGGAGGAATCATCATAATCGATTTTATAGATATGAAAAGCTTAAGGAACAGAAGAAAACTGACAAATAGCCTAAGAGATGCGTTTAAAGGCGATAGAGCAGTGGCAAAAATTAATACTGTATCGTCTTTTGGACTTATAGAAATGACAAGAGAAAGAATAAATCCTTCGCTTGCGCAAATTTTATGCGAAAGTTGTTCTTATTGCCAAGGTTCAGGCGTTGTAAAATCCATAGCTACGGTTACAATCGACAAAGAAAAAGAAATAAGAAAAATTCTTCAAAAAACAAAAGAAAAAACATTAAAAGTGCAATTAAATCCTGAAATTTACAAATATTTAAAAGAACGCAAAAGAGACCATATAATGGAGAGAATTTTCAGAAAAAGGCTCGTGTTGGAAGAAAATACAAGTTTTAATAGGGAAGAAATCAAGTTTACCCCGTAGGAATATCCCCGACGTAAAGTTGGATGTATGATAAAATTAGAAAGTTTTGCATTTTTTGCAGGGAGTAAATACTTCATGCAGAATTCCAGCGGGGTTTAATTCTTGGTTAATGTTAAACAGATAAAGAAAAGAGGAGGTTTAATTCTATGAAAGCTATCATCAAAATGGCAGGGAAACAGTATATAGTCAAAGAAACAGATACAATTACAATAGAAAAAGATTTAGATGCTGTAGTTGGAGAAAAGGTGGAAATAAATGAGGTATTGGCTGTGGGGTTGGATAATCTAAAGTTTGGCAATCCTTTTGTAAAAGGAGCAAAAGTAACAGGCGAAGTGCTGAAGAAATGCAAAGACGACAAGGTGGTGGTCTCTAAATTCAAAAAGAGAAAAAGATATCATAGAACAAGAGGGCATAGGCAGGATATTACAGAAATAAAAATTCTAAAAATAGAACAATGAAACATAGAGTTAAAATAAGCCACACTTGTCCGCCAAAGACCTGCCCGCTTCGTAGCAGGCAGGAGGGCGCAAAGTGGCAAAGATTTGCCTCTGTGCCTGTATTTATTGCCTTGATGTTTCTAT
>JAGLSL010000030.1 GCA_023135785.1 bacterium | reverse complement strand
CTATTCTTAACTCCTTCGTATGCGAGAATGAAAAGGGCAGAAGATTCTCAAGCGGAGCAAACCGAACAAAGAGCATTCTTTAAGAAATATAGAGGCATCCCGATTGAAGGGCATCTTATAGAAGGTGTTCCCTTTTATAAACAGAAAGAGCGCAATTACTGCGGACCTGCCGTTTTGTCTATGGTTTTGAATTATTGGGACAAAGATAAAATTTTTACCCAAGAAGAAATAGTTAAAGATATTTTCGACCCAACTGTTGAGATTACAAATAATTCCGAAATGGTTTTTTATCCTTATGTTCAAAATTTCCGCGTTCTTTCTTCCAACGGTAATATTGAGCAACTAAAAAATCTTATCAGGGAAAATGTCCCTGTCATTATCCTTCAACGAGTAGTAGACAAAATAGTATATAAGGGTCATTATAGAGTTGTGGTCGGATATGATGATGCCAAAAACGTAATGATTTTGAATGACCCTTGGTTTGGAGATAAACTTTCAATGAGTTATAAACTTTTCTCCGAACTTTGGGCTTTTGGCAAAGAAATCAACAAGAAAAACTGGATGTTGGTTCTATTGCCCAAAGAAAAAGAAAGCATACTTGATAAACTTGTAGTGAAAGAAAGCGCTGTTACTTATCACAATATAGCTACCGCTCTTTACAGCCGTAAAAGAATTCCTGAAGCTATAACCCAGTGGCAGAAGGCCATAGAAATATCTCCCGAAGAAATAACTTTTTATTATTGCGCCTCTTACGCATATGTTCAGGAAGAAGATTATGATGAGGCGATTCGTTACGGGAAATTGGCTGTAAGGGTGAATGATGATAACAGTTTTGCGTATGACACACTTGGTTGGGCATATTATAAAAAGGGTATGATGAAAGAAGCGTTTCAACAACTTGAAAAAGCCACACAGTTAAGTCCTGACGTGGAGTTTATAAAAAATCATTATAATGTTGTGGCAGAAGAAATTAATAGAAAGTAGCTTTTTTGTAGTTGCTGATTTATCAGCGTTGTTTGTGTGAAAGCCCACAAATGGGCAACTACATTGAAAATAGATATACAGTAGATATACGTAGAAATATGATAGAAATACATTGTAACAAGGCAATATATTTCAAGGTATTTCCATATATTTCGATACCCAATTGGGATTTGGTCATTGATAAATTTTATATCTTTAGCTACGAATGCTTTAACGAGGTTGACTTGTACAGATAAAAATAGTAGGATATTTTTCATAAAGAAGAAAGGGGGTGATTGTAAGTGAAGATCAAACTTTTAAGCGTACTTCTTGTAGCTATGATGTTGTTTTCAGTAACATCGGGAATCGTGGCTGCAACCCAGAATTCCTCGAATGTCATTACTGCTTCTGATGCAGGTGGCGGAGAATTGACAAATCAAGATATTTGGATAATTGTTGCTATAGGTGCTGGTATCATTCTCTTGGCAGTTCTTCTAATATAGCTAATTAAGGTAAAGGAGGTAATTGTAAATGAAATTTAAACTTTTGAGTGTATTTCTTGTTGCTATGATGTTGTTTTCAGTAACATCAGGAATCGTAGCTGCAGCCCAGAATTCTTCGGATGTAATTACTGCTTCTGATGCAGGCGGCGGAGAAATGACTGGGTCAGATATTGCTATAACGGTTCTATGTGTTTTTGGTGTGTTGTTGCTTATAATTTTGATAGCATAAGAAACTCTTAGTATCAGAGAATTCCGCCAGCCTTTGGATTATTTATTTGAAGGCTGGCGTTTTTTGTCTCTTTCAAATAAGAATTTCCATTGCTTTATAAGGACAGGCGGAGATGCATAATTCGCAGGCAATACATTTTTCAGGGAGGAACTCGACTTTCATTGTTTTTCTGTTTACTATTAAAGCTTTAGTTGGGCAAATCGTGACACAAACAGTGCAGTGAGTGCATTTGTTTTTATTCATACGAACATCTTTTTTCAGCGGTTGGATTGTTACTCCAAGATTTTTTAAATAGGTGATAGCATTTTTTAAGTTTTTTTCTTTTCCTTGCAAATCAACCACCAATTTACCTACTTCTTCCTGGGTAATTTGAGCTTTTAAAATATTAATTACGATATCGTAATCTTTTACGAGTTTATAGGTAATGGGTTCTCCTACCAATGAAGCGGGGAATGTAAGAACAAGTCTTCTTTTTTCCATTTTCAGTCCTCATCTTGCCCCGTTGAAATAGTCCGCCACTGAAACTATGGTGGACGTAATTTCTTGCGGAGTTATTTTATCGGTCTTTCTTTTAAGGGTTTAAAAGTTATTTCTGACTTACTTGAAGGGATTAGTTTAACAGGTTCGGTTAATAGAAACTGTCCCTTTTTTATCCAATTCTTTAAAGTTTCGGCAATCTCTTTTGCTTTTGCATAACTTGACAAAGACGCAGTTGGAACAAATTTATCTTTGATTTTTATCTCACCGTTTTTTAATTGGGCATAATTTGCTGTTCCTATGGCTTTCCCTGTTCCTTGAGGATAATCATAAGAGTAATCTACTATTTGTGTCTGAATATCTTCATCCTTTACTGCAGTATATTTAATCATCTCTTCCGATATTATCGGTATTGGTATTCCTATTCCCACTGCAAGACTTACTCCGTATCCTGTCATGGAAACGCCTCTTAACCATTGCGATGACATCTTTTTGACATCGCCTGTTAAAGCCAAAGTTCCTGCCGGAACCGAAGGAACTCCATTTGGAGTTCTTTTTACCGACGGATTATGTTGAGTTCCGTTACTTGTTACATAACCAATTCCTCCGCCTAAAAATATTCTAGTTCCTATTCCTATAGTCTTGTAATAAGGGTCGTTTAAAAGCGGAGAAAGCTCTCCGGCTGAGCAATAATTAGCGTTGCCGAGATTTGGCTGGAGTATCCCCATATATGTATAAATAATTTTGTTGGATAGATTAACAGCAACATTATAATTTTGATAAGAATTTCTTGGATTAAAGAGGATGACTTCGTTTAAATCTTTAATATTTATCAGAGTATTAATCTGTTTTGAAGGGTAACAATCAGTACCGTAAGAGGTTACTCTTAATTTAATATTTTTACCTTTTACTAATTCTTCTATTACGTGTCCGCCTCCGTAACTGAAAGTTCCGGGGTAAATTTTATTGGCGGGGTCATTATCAGGAATCCGAGTGGCTCCTAAATAAATGTCCACAGCCGCTAATCCAGCGTAAGCCTCCACATCATTTAACCAAGCTTTGCTTGCTTTTATTTTTGGTTTTGAATGTCCGAAGTTTATGAAAACACCCGAAGAACACATTGGCCCAAAAGTTCCCGTAGTGACAACATCTACCTGTTCAGCCGCTTTTTGGGAACCTTTCTTGTTAACAATTTCAGGCACTTCATCCGCTCTTACAATAACGGCTTTGCCTTTTTTAATTTTTTCGTTAATTTCTTTTATGGTCTTTGGCATTTTATCTGTCCTTGCGTACTTTTATAAAACACTCATAAATTTATTAAAAATATTATACTCCAGCAGGTTTTTTTATTCAATTTATGAAGGCAAACAAAATTGTAAACAACCCTATTTTTTGTTATATTTACCCCGTTAGAGATTTTAAAAAACGTTAGATGTTATATCAACCGAACAAGCAGTATCGCGCTGTATATGATATTTGCGAGCAATTTATTAAATCTCTAACGGGGGTTGCCCCCCTCCTTAATTATAAAAATTATAAATCTGTTTTACACATAAACATAAATAGAAAAAAATCATGAAAGACTTGGAAATACTAAAATCTGCTATTCGTGATGTGCCCGATTTCCCAAAAAAAGGCATTATTTTTAAAGATATTACTCCTGTATTAAAAGACGGCAAACTTTTCTCACTGGCAGTAGAGAATATGATTGAACCCTTTAGAAAACAGAAGATAGATAGCGTAGTGGCAATAGAGGCGCGAGGTTTTATTTTTGGTGCAGCTATAGCTAATGTGTTAAATTGCGGAATGGTGCCCGTTAGAAAACCCGGCAAACTGCCTTATGAGACACGTTTGGTTAGTTATGAACTTGAATATGGAACTGATACGCTTGAAATTCATACCGATGCAGTAAATAAAGGAGAGAATATTTTAGTGGTAGATGACCTTCTTGCAACAGGCGGGACGGCGCAAGGTGCGTGTGAACTCATAGAAAAAAGCGGCGGAAACATTATAGGCATTTCCTTTTTGATAGAACTTGCCTTTTTAAACGGTAGGAAACGATTAGGAAATTATCCTATTCACTCTCTAATAAAATATTAGATATGTAGAAATACAATAGATATACAGTAGATATAAAATGGATATACGTGGAAATATGGTAGATATACAGTTGATATACATGGAAGTACGTAGTAGATAAGCAACGTATTTCAATTATATTTCTTTTTTATGTATTTCAATTTATATCGGTGAAAACTTGCCCCGATAGCTCAAGCTGGATAGAGCGACTGCCTCCTAAGCAGTAGGTTGGCCGTTCGAATCGGCCTCGGGGTACCATAATAAAATCAAAATTTCCCCGAGAAATTCAGAGAATTTCCGGGACTAAGTCCTCGGAATCTTGGAAAGATTCCAGAGGGAAAATGCAAAATTAAAAGGAAGAAGGAGAGACAATAATGAATGAAATTAAAAGAGCGTTAATTTCAGTCTATGATAAAACAGGTATAGTTGAGTTTGCCAAAGAACTTAACTCTTTTGGGGTAGAGATTCTTTCTACGGGTGGAACGGCAAAACTTTTACAAAAGGAAGGAATTCAAGTAACAGAAGTTTCCAATTACACGGGTTTTCCCGAAATTCTTGACGGAAGACTTAAAACCTTGCATCCCAAAATTCACGGCGGTATCCTTGCGAAAAGAAATGATGCAAAACATCTGGAGCAGATTAAGGAGCTTGGAATCGGTTTTATAGATATGGTGGTTATTAACCTATATCCGTTTAGAGAAGTTATAAAGAAACCTAATGTCAGCTTGGAAGAGGTTATTGAAAATATAGACATCGGCGGGCCCACAATGCTTCGTTCTGCAGCTAAGAATTATCAAGATGTTGCGGTTGTTTGTTCTCCTGACGATTACGATACGATTATAAAAGAGTTAAAAGAAAATGACGGCAAGTTGTCTTTAGAAACGCATAAAAGACTATCAGCTAAAGTTTTTGATTCAACATACAAATATGATTCAGCTATTTCATTTGAGCTAAACAAAAGGTTTGGAATTAAACAAGAACTTTTCCCTAAAGTAGTATCGAAAAATTTAGAGATACTTCAAGAATTAAGATATGGCGAGAATTCACATCAAAAAGCAGCTTTCTATATTGGAGATAAAGGCAAAAATTTTGAACAACTTGGCGGAAAAGAACTATCCTTTAATAATCTTTTAGACTTGGATGCTGCGTGGTCAGCCGTGCAGGATTTTGACGATTCTGCCGCAGTGATTATGAAGCATATGAATCCTTGTGGTCTTGCCTGTCATGACAATCTACTTCAAGCTTACAAAAACGCGCACTTATGTGACCCGCTAAGCGCATTTGGCTCTATCGTTAGTTTTAATAGGAAGGTTCCTAAAGATGTAGCGGAAGAAATAACCAAAACTTTTGTTGAAGTAGTAATTGCTCCTGACTATGAGGATGAAGCTATTAAGGTATTGCAGGAAAAACAAGCTCTAAGAATTATAAAAATGCCTGTAGCTTTAAGTAGCCAAACCGAAATAAGATGCGCGCTTGACGGCTATCTTATTCAACAAAAGGATTATTTCCAGATAGAGAAAAAGGATATGAAAGTTGCAACTAAAGTTCAGCCAACTGATGCCCAATGGAAAGAGCTTTTGTTTGCATGGAGGGTAGTGAAAAATATTAAGTCAAATGCTATCGTTCTTTGTAAAGAATTAAGAACAATTGGGGTAGGCGCAGGACAGATGTCAAGAATTGATTCCATGAAACTTGCTTTGACTAAAGCTTGCCCCGTTAGAGATTCATCTCTAAACGGGGCTTGTCAGTTACCCGAAGACACTGTTTTGGCATCCGATGCTTTTTTCCCTTTCAGCGATGTCGTAGAAGAAGCGCATAAGGCAGGAATTGTCGCGATTATACAACCAGGCGGTTCCAAGAGAGACCAGGATAGCATAGATGCCTGTGACAAATATGGAATTGCCATGGTATTGACAGGTGAAAGGCATTTTAGGCACTAAATTTGGTAACGGTCAGGGTAACGAAGCCCCAAACGTTTCAAAATTTTGTTTCGGATTTAGAATTTACTCGAATAAAGTGAGGAGTTTATGGATGAAGAAAAAATCAAAAAAGCCGTAAGGGACATATTAGAAGCTGTAGGTGAAAATCCTCAGAGAGAAGGGCTTAAAGATACACCTCAAAGGGTAGCCAATATGTACAAAGAAATCCTTGGTGGTATCGATAAGAACCCTGCTTTGGAGCTTAAAATTCTTAAAGGGCAGAGTTTTGATGAAATAGTTCTTGTTAAAGATATTCCTTTTTATTCGCTTTGCGAGCACCATATGTTGCCTTTTCACGGCAAAGCGCATGTTGCGTATATGCCCGAAGGAAACAGAATCGTTGGAATATCCAAAATACCGCGAGTTGTAGAAGTTTTGTCCCGCAGATTACAAATACAGGAAAGATTTACTTCGCAAATTGCCGATGTAATAAACGAAACGATTAAACCTAAGGGCGTAATGGTTATTGTGGAAGCCGAACATCTCTGTGTTACTATGAGAGGCATAAAAAAAAGCGGTTCTATGGTAAAAACCTCTGTAGTAAGAGGAGTCTTCCGCGACAATGAGAAAACAAGAGCCGAAACGTTAGCTCTTATTAAAGATTAAAAAATGGATATACATAGATATACGTAGATATATAATGGATATATGTTGTTAAAGGATTGAAAACTAAAAAAAATTACATACTATAACTTCAAAAAACTAAGGATACAGGCAATATATTTCAAAATATTTCTATTTATTTCAATTTATATCAAAATATTACTTATATATAGATAATCTTAAATTTTAAATAAAATGTATATAAACAAACCCATAAATAAATATCTTGACGATTTAGCGGCAAAAAAACCTGCGCCGGGAGGTGGTAGCGCGGGCGCTTTGGCCGGAGCGCTTGCTGCGGGTTTGGTGTCAATGGCCGTCAATTATAGTATCGGGAAAAACCCTAAAAACGATAAAAAATTAAAATCAATTCTCAAGCAAAGTGAAAAATTAAGAAAAAATATAAGCAAATTGATTGATGAAGATATCAAAGCCTATAAAAAGGTTTCGATCCTTTTTAAATCCTCAAAATCAAATAGTGATAAAATCCAAAAAGCCTTAAAAAACGCGACTAAGGTTCCGTTTGAAATTGCGAAAATAGGAGTTGAAGTAATCAAACTAAACGAAAAATTATTTCCAATATGTAATTCGCGACTTCTTTCTGACGTAGTCGTATCTTTATCTCTTGCTTATAGCAGTGTTGAAATAGGAATACTTAATGTTCAAGAAAACATTGCGATTATAAAAGACAAAAAATTTAATAAACTATATAGGACAAAATCGGGGAATCTTAAGAAAATTGCTCATCGAATAAAAAATAATCTCTATCAAAAATAGGAGCTAAGAATGGATATAGAAAAACTTTTCCAAGAAGGTTTTAAAGACAAAACAGTATTAGTTACAGGAGGCGCTGGTTTCATTGGTTCTAATATTGTTGATAGATTATTGGAATTTGGGGCGAAAGTGAAAATAATAGATGATTTTTCCGAAGGTAGGGAAGAAAATATCCAACAGGTAATGGACAAAATAGAACTTATAAGAGGCGATATAAGAGATCTTGAATTGCTTAGAAAAATCACCCAGGGAGTAAATTTTGTATTTCACGAAGCTGCAAGAAGGTCTGTGCCAAAGTCAGTAGATGACCCCTTAACATACAATGATGTGAATGTAACGGGAACGCTTAATGTACTTCTTGCATCAAGCGAAAATAAAGTCAACAGACTTGTATTTGCTTCGTCCTCTTCCATATACGGAGAAATAGACGAAAAGAAACCTCAAGCAGAGACATCTATACCAAAACTTATTTC
>JAGLSL010000029.1 GCA_023135785.1 bacterium | reverse complement strand
TATCCGCCAAAATTTTAAGTTCTTTGCCCATCCAAAACCCCCTTTTTTGTCGCTTTAATTACCACAAACGAACCTTTATCGTAACCTTTTTCTATCGGTTCAATGTTTTTTATTTCTTCCAAATTATTAAAAATTGTCTGGACAAAAGTAAAATTTTTAAAACCTGCTTTATTCAAATAAGAAATCACCTCATCTACTGAATAGAAAGTAGCTATCCTGTAAAATACATTTTTTATTTTATGTTTTAAATACGATTTCCCAAGGAAACTATTTTTATCTACAAATCCAATTATTAAGCACCCGTTAAGTTTTAATATTCTGTGAACTTCCTTAAATGCGGTTTCTATATTGTCTAAAAAACAAATGGTAGTAACCATTAATGCAAATGCAAATTGGTTATCATCAAATGGAAGCTTTTCAGCAACGCCGTCTATAACTTTAATACCCCTTTTTTCTGCAATTTCTCTCATCTTATGTGATGGTTCAATTCCCAATTTAATGCCTAATGGTTCAGCAAACTTACCACTTCCTACGCCAATTTCAATACCTTCTCCATTTTCAGGCATTAATTCTTTCACAGCCAAAAGTTCAGATTCATAAGCAAACTTATTTTTTTTAAACCAATCTTCATACTTCTGTGAATATCTTTCAAAAGGTTCAATTTTCGGCATATTTTATTTTCTCGTTTTAGTAATTCTGCTAACAATTTCTTCGAATTTCTTTTTACATTCAATTTTCAAGTCCAAATTCATAAAGGGTTTACCCCCATCAGAAGCTTTTACTATATCTGCTTCGAGAGGTATGCTTCCTAAAAAAGGAATATTTAACTCATCAGCTATTCTTTTACCTCCTCCGACTTTAAAAATATCCGTTGATTTTCCGCAGTGAGGACAAACAAAACCACTCATATTTTCAATAATACCGGTCAGCGGAACATTTAATTGTTTAATAAATCCTATGCTTTTTTTAACATCTAACAGAGAAATTTCCTGTGGAGTAGTAACTACAATCGCGCCTGTTATATCTTTTATAAGTTGGCATACTGATAGCGGTTCATCTCCCGTGCCTGGAGGAGCATCAACAATAAGATAATCAAGTTCTCCCCAGTTCACATCAGATAAAAATTGTCTTATAGCCGTCATTTTCAAAGGACCACGCCAAATAACAGGAGCATCAGAAGAACTCAACAGAAAAGCTATACTAATAACCTTCAGATTACTTCCTAATGCGATTGGTTCAATGCCATCTCCGGAACCTGCAAGATGTTTTCCTTCAAGTCCTAACATCTTGGGGACACTAGGCCCATGAATATCTACATCTAAAAGACCAACTTTCATACCCTTTTGTGAAAGGGTCCATGCCAAATTAACTGCAACAGTTGATTTACCAACACCGCCTTTGCCTGAAAGAATAAGAAATTTATTTTTTATCTTCTTCATCCTTTCATCAATTCTTTGCTGTTGTTGCTCCATCACTCTCTTTTTATCTTCCATATTTAAAATTCCTTGCAGTTAATCTGTTGATATTTCTATCTTAGTTAATACGGTGATTTTCGATTTAACAGAAGCCGATATTAAACAATATCTTTCACTTTTGTTTATCAATTGTTTTGCCTTTTCCTTATCAGATTCATTTTTAACTTTTATAACCGGTCTAACAGTTACAGAGGAAAAAATTAATTTACCCTCTTCAAAACTTACTTCTCCTTCTGTTTCACTCTCATAAGACAAAAAGACAAGAGGCTCTTTTTCAGCAAAATGGATAAAAGTAGTCATAATACAAGAGTTAATAGATGCAAGAAACAAATCTTCAGGAGACCAAAAACCATCAGGACCCCTAAATTCAGGAGGAGTAGAAAATTCAAATGATGGTTTATCGGAACTATACAGCTTGCCTTTTTTACCCTCTATCCATTTAATATTTGTTTTAAAAATAAATTTTTTATTCATGTCCAAAATTCCGCCGAAGAATACACTTTGAGTTAATACTTTTTAACCAAGAGGGCAAGTCCCCGTAGGACAACTTGGTGAACTATTTTTAGAAGATTTGCCAACACTGAATCCAGCCAAAGTTTTCTTTGTGTTCCTATTACCACATTTTTCACACTTCGGCTTATTAGAGTTATTTGTCACATGAGTAAAGACATCAAATTTATGCCCGCAATCTTCACATATATAGATATATATTGGCATATTTATTCCTTTCTCCTTAAAGAGAAATTACATAGCTTAACAATATGCTACGATAACATTTTCAAATTTGCTTTCATATTTCTGAACATTTAATTCTTTGCTTTCTAAATAATCGCTTATCGCATCCAAAGCAACCTTTCCCGAGTCGTGTTTTCTTCCTTCGCTTGCATGAATCTTATCTATCATCTTCATACCTTCTTTGTTAAAATCACTTAAAATTATTTTACCTTTCAGTTTCGCAACTCTTATAAACTCATCTACTGCATTAAAAGGACTTGTAAAATGATGTATAGTATTTATTGCGAAAATAACATCAAAACTTTCGTTCTTGAAACTTAAATCCTCAGCATTATCTATCTTAAAATTTACCTGTTTCCCCAACCCCAAATACGCTAAATTAAGTCTTGCAAATTCTTGTTCTTTTTCTGAAATATCTATACTTGTAAAACTATACCCCTCTTTGGCAAGTTCAATTGTAAAATATCCTTTTCCAGTGCCTATCTCTAAAATATTGCCCTTGATAGGTTTAGATTCTTTTAAAACGAAACGTCTTTCCTGCTCAACATCATATCCAAAATTCTTGCAAAAATTCATCCTATCTAAATATCTTTTGTGATTTTCAAATGCTTCGGTATCCAAGAATTATTCCTTCGCCATCTTACTACCACACTTGGGACAACTTATAGAATAACAAGCTATACTCCGCTGGTGTGATACTTTCTCGCCGCATTTAGGGCATACACAATTTCCCGCCGGACCTGAGCCAGGAAGATTACCGCCCCCCCCACCATTAAAACCCTGGCGGGCAGGCATACCTCTACCACCTCCGCCCTGTCCAATACCTCCACCACTTCCTCCCCCACCATTAAAACCTTGGCGGACAGGCATACCTCTACCTGTTCTCGGACCCTGTCCTGTTGGGCCTGTTCCATCTCCTCTTGGCATAATTTATTGCCTCCTTTTTTCAGAAATCAGAAAACAGAAAACAGAATTCAGATTTTTCTGTTTCTCTGTCATCTGTAATCTGTCTTACTTCCCGGATACACCAAATTTTGAACCTACACTTGGATTTTGTGTTGGTTTAAGTTCACCTTTTTTATATCTTTCAACTACCTCTTTTACTAACCCAGATACACCAGTTATAATATCTATACCACCTGCTTGTAGTGTCTGAAATGCATTCGGCCCAACATTACCCGTTAAAACCACTTTTACATCCTTATCTGCCATTATTTGACCTGACTGAATACCAGCACCTCCGGTAATTGACATGCTTGAATTTTCTATTGCTTCAAATTCCAAGGATTCAGTATCAACAATAATAAAATACTTGCATCTACCAAATCTAGGATCAACCTGCGACTCTAAACTATTTCCCTGTGAAGTTACACAAATCTTCATAAAAGACTCCTTTCTAATAACACTTCTTTTTCATAATTAGTAATCCTTAATTTTAAAATTACTAATTACCCGAAGCACTCCTGTCGGAGTGCGAAGTCCCCCCTGTTAGTTTTGCAAAAGCAAAACTAGGGGGGATAGTCTACTAATTACCATTTACCGATTACTATTTTCGATTTACGAAATTTATTTTTCCGGATGATCGCATTCGGTTTTATCCAAACCATACCCTTTTCCAGCGCCTGGGTTACATAAACTCTCACCATCTTTGAGAGTGCCTTTAATCAATTGCTCAACAATCTCATCTATTTTACCGTTAACCCCCATAATTGGTTTTATTCCCAATTCATCAAAAAATCCGGCTGCGCGCATACCCATTCCACCCGCAATAATAACTTCAACACCCTTTTCATGCAAAAATTGCGGTATAAATCCGGGTTCATGCCCAGGATTATCTACAACTTCTTTGGACACAACCTTGCCATCCAGCAAGTCCATAATAGTAAAAGACGGACACCTGCCAAAATGTTGAGATACAAAATCCCCGTCTGTAGATATCGCCACTTTCATATACAACCTCCTTTACCAAACATACACTCAAAGAGTAAGTAAGCGAGCTCTGGCTTACCTACTCTTGTCTTGAGTGCAGTTATTTGGACTTCTTGGCAGCAGCTGTTAATTCACTGATGCGTTCGTTTATAGCTTCCATTTCATCCTGCATCGCCTTAGCTTGGTCTTTAAGCATGTCTGCTTCCTGTTGCGCAGTTAACTCCGGAGCATATGGATAACCACTACCATAGGCAACCGGATTATAAGGAACTCCGTAACCATAGGCGGCCCCTCTAAAGCCACGTCCGAAACCACGACCAAAACCTCTACCTCTGCCAAAACCTCCGCCCCCACCAAATCCCATTCTACCTCCAACGGGATTTGCATAACCGGGCACAGAATAGCCGGCACAGTAACCCGCAGCTCTTCCTGTCATTGGCCCCATTCCACCAGGACCTGTTCTGTCTCCACCTGGCATAATTATTCACCTCCCCTCTCTCCATTTCGAATTTTAGATTTCAGATTGCGGATTACATATTATCTGTTCTTATTTCCGTATGCATTTAATCCAAATTCCTAAATCCGCATTCTGCAATCCGCAATCCACATTGTTGTTATCGGCATTTGTTACATAAACCCTGAAAATGAATCTGATGGGAATCTATTTTAAAGTTATATTTTTTAGAAAGTTCCTTTCCAATTTCTTTTATCAAACGAGTTTCTTCTTTTACAAAATCCGAATAATCAACAACCCTGTTACATTTACGACACACGAGATGGTAATGGTGTGAATCATTCCCTGTTTTAATAAGTTCATATCTTGCTTTACCATCGCCAAAATCAAATTTCGTTATTGCCCCCATTCTACTTAACAAATCAAGCGTTCTGTAAACAGTCGTCAATCCTATTTGTGGATGTAAAGGATGTATTTTGAAATATATATCTTCAGCAGAAAGATGGCTCTTTGTTTTATACAAAATATCTAAGATAACTTCTCTCGGTAACGTGCACCTAAAACCGTGATGCCTGAAAAAATGCGCTCTTTCTTGCCTTCTTCCATACATTTTATTCTCCTTAATGAAAATGGTTTTCATTATCATTATATAATATATTTGGCAATAGTCAAGAGATAATTTAAAGGGGAACGGAGAAAATCTTTGCCCCGTTAGAAATAGGTAGCGCAGACGCTACTGTAAGTTCTAATAGAGTTGGTTCTACTATGAAAACTTTCGACATGGGATATTATTTGATTAACTTTCGCGCTTGCCTCGCCATTCTGTAGTGGCGGGCTTGCCTCGCCATTCTGTAGTGGCGGGCTTGCCTCGCCATTCTGTAGTGGCGGGCTTCTTTTTTTGTTTCTTCTAATTTATCTTCAAAGCCTGACCTTTAAAACGCAAAGGGTTCTAACGCTCTATCTAGGTCGTTATGAAGATACGCAATAGCTACCCCGTAATTCGTAATTGCAACCCTCTCCTCCTTACATCTTAAAATCCTGGTAAGCATCTCTTTTCTATTTAACATACAAGCGCCGCAATGAATAACAAGTTTATATTGTTCTAAGTCTTCGGGAAAATCATGCCCTGAAAAAACATCAAAATTTATTTTTCCGCCAATTCTTTGACTAATCCATCCGGGGATTTTTACTCGTCCGATATCCTCACCGATTGGGTGATGACTACAGGCCTCAGCAATTAAGATTTTATCATCCGGGTTTAAATCACTTAGCTTTCGCGCTCCGTTAACTAATTCTTTCAAATCGCCTTTTGCTCGGGCAAATAAGATAGAAAAGCTCGTGACTAAAATATCATCCGGGGTTTGCTTAAAGACTTCTTCAAATGCCTGAGAATCCGTTACTATAATTTTGGGCTTTTGTTTTAAATTATAAATTGAACTCGACAAATTCTTTTCATTTACTATTAGACAAGTTGCTTTTTTATCTAATATCTCTCTTATTGTCTGGGCTTGCGGTAAAATCAATCTTCCTTTAGGCGCTTCTTTATCTATCGGAATAACTAAAATAACTATATCGCCTTCATTAATTAGGTCCGCAATAATTGGAATGGGGTTTATAAAGTCTGACGGCAATAATTCAATAATTTCTTTTTTTACTTTTACGGTAACATCCCAATTATGATTTAAGGCGCAAGCCTCAACTGCAGGTATTCTTTCTCTGTTTAATTTTTCTTTTAAATCCTGATCTGGCTTAATTTGGTCTATTTTATTTAAAATTACTAAAATACGGGTTTTTCTTTTCCTTGCTTCCTCTAAAATTCTTTCCTCATATTCTGTCCATTTATTTGCCTCAGTAACCAAAAGAATAATATCAGCGCGTTCAAAAACTTTATAAGTTTTACTAATTCTTAATTTGCCTAAAACTCCTATATCATCCAAGCCCGCAGTATCAATAAATAAAACCGGACCAATCGGCAATAATTCCATTGGTTTCTCAACCGGGTCAGTAGTTGTGCCGGGAATTTCAGAAACAATAGAAACTTCCTGTTGTGTAAGCATATTAAGTATAGAAGATTTACCTACGTTTCTTCTGCCAAAGATAGCTATGTGTAAACGCAAGCCCTTTGGGGTTTTACGCATTTTAACGAATCTCCTTTCTCTAAACTGATTTTTCTCTTGGCTTCGGATATGACATCCTTTGTTTTTTCTAAATCTATTTTTATCTTCCCATCATATATCTGATATTCCCTACGATATTCTTCAGGAGTAAAATCAGGCATAATTACATTTGCTCCTGTCTTGAGTCCTAAAAGCTGACCATCGCCAGGATCTAAAGTTGCTAATGCGGTTGTAGCGGGAAGATGAGTATTTTTAGTAATTATTCTTGTTAAAGCTAAAACTTTCAAAGTTAAATCTAAACTTCCTAAAGGGTGGCTGCATAAGAGTGTGTCTTTCTGAGGAATGAATGGCCCAATCCCAGCCATATCCACATCTAAATTTTTCATAAGCAATATATCATCCGCCAAGTCTTCAAGAGTCTGTCCTGGCAAACCAATGATATTTCCCGCGCCCACCTGATAATTTATCTCCTTGAGATATTCTAAAATTTCTATTCTCCTTTTTAGAGTTTGTCCTGGATGAAGCCGTTCATAGAGTAGAGGATTTGCTGTTTCATGTTTCAGAAGATACCTGTCTGCCCCTGCATCTTTAAAAGCTTTATAGCCATCAAATGGCCTCTCTCCTAAAGACAAAGTTATGGCTATTTCCGGATTCGCGCTTTTTATTTTATAAATAATATCCGAAAGTATCTTTTGGCTATACCAAAGGTCATCACCTGATTGTAAAACAATGGTTTTTACCCCACGTTGGATTACTTGATTTGATAAGTGTATTATTTCATCAGGCGCCATCCTGTAACGTAAAATCTTTTTGTTTTCTTGCCGCAAACCACAGTATAAGCAACTCCGACAGCAGTAATTAGAAAACTCTATTATGCCCCTAATGTAAACTTTTTCACCGCAGAATGTTCGACGTATGCTATCCGCCTTTTGAAAGAGAGTCTCTGAATTTACTTGCTTTAGTTGGTTAACAATCTCCTTCTTATTAAAAATACAAATCTCTTTCCCCATTCTGTATCCTCTTGTAGAATTCAATAAGTTTTGGATATATCGTAGGTAAATCTGTTTTTATCTCGTTTATCTCTTTCCTTATAACTTTCTCTGCTGATTGTTTTGTTTCTTCACTGGCATAATCATCAATCCATTCTCTAAAAGTTAAAACCGCATTCAGCTTGCAAAACCATCTTTCTTTACCTGCTTTGAGCAAATCCATAATATGGGTTCCTGTCCTTCCGCATCTATATCCCGCAGTGCAAAATGAAGTTATATAACCATCCGAAGCAAGCTCTCTTATTACTTCATCTAAACTCCTTGTATCACTAAGCAAAAACTGTTGCCTTTTCGCTTCTTGCTGGTCATACACTTCACTATAAGCTCCAATACCAATTCTCGTAGATGCGTCTGTTTGAGTTATTCCTAAAGGAAGGACATCTCTTCTAATATGCGCGGACTCCCTGGCAGTAAGAATCAAACCCGTATAAGGAACTGAGAGCCTAATCACTGCGATAAGCTTTTTGAAATCTTCATCTGAAACCTTATATTTTGATTCTTGGATAAAAGAAGTGTTGGCTGCAGGCTCCAAGCGCGGGAAAGAGATGGTATGAGGACCGATTCCATCGAACTGTTTTTCTAGCTCTATTGTGTGATATAAGAGTCCCATTACTTCAAACTTCCAGTCATATAGACCAAATAAAACCCCAATAGCTACATCATCAATTCCTGCCATTTGCGCCCTGTGAAGTGCATACAACCTCCACTGATAATTTGCTTTTATCCCTTTAGGATGAACTTTCTTATAAGTCTGGCGATGATATGTTTCCTGAAATACCTGATATGTCCCAATCCCAATGTCCTTCAAAATCTTAAATCCTTTGATATCCATTGGAGAAGCATTTATATTTACTCTTCGTATCCGGCCATAACCTACTCTGGCTTTTACTTTAGTATCATAGATCGTTTTTATAGTATCTGCGATATAATTAATATCCGAGGAAGGATGTTCACCATAAACCACGATAAGCCGCTTATGCCCAATAGAAACAAGCGCTTCTGTCTCTCGTCTTACTTCTTCTAAACTTAATCTCCTTCTTTTTTCCTCTTCATTCTCTTTTCTAAAGGCGCAATATTGACAACTATTGACACAAAAGTTACTACAATACAAAGGCGCGAAAGTTACTATTCTATTGTCGTAGACTTTTCTCTTTATCTCGCCTGCGGCTTCAAAAATTTCATCCCATAACTCCACATCTTTCACATTTAAGAGTGTTGCTGTTTCATCAGGTTCTAATCTTTGAATGCCAAGAGATTTTTGAATGATGTCTCTTACCCTTTGTTTCTCGCTATTTCTATTTTTTTTTAATAATTCCTCTATCTCTTCGTCATTAATAAAATCCCTTCCGTTTTTCATGAACCGCGCAATCTCATCTTCTTTAATAACGCTTTTCACCCAGTCGGAAACGGACGAATTGCAATCTTGATTATTGCTTGTTTCACTTCGCCTTTTCTTATTGCGAAGCGTCTCTGCGTAGCAGGAAGGGCGGGGTTTTTCGGGACTTATTAAGTCTTGCATCTTCAATATCTATTCCTTTTAATATAAGAGGTATGTAAAAGATGATGTGATTTTTCTCCTAACGGTTTACCCAGAAACTCCTTATAGAGCGCAACGATAGCCGGATTTTCATGAGATTTTCTTATGGTTTTACCTTCATCTTCACGATATAAACTTTCTGCTCTTTTCTTTCTTATCTCAAGGTTTGTTGGCACAGGCTGCCCGCCTCCGCCTAAACATCCCCCGGGACAAGCCATTACTTCAATAAAATGATAAGGGGATTCTCCCTTTTGAACTTGCTCCAATAGAATTCTAGCATTGGATAAACCATGAGCTACTCCTACTCTTAATTTCAATCCGTTCAAGTTGACTTCTGCTTCTTTTATTCCATCCATACCACGCACCTGCTCAAATTCTATTTTCTTTAAAATTTTTCCGGTAACCACTTCGTAAGCCGTCCGCAATGCCGCCTCCATTACTCCGCCTGTAACGCCAAAGACTACTGCTGCGCCTGTCGATATTCCCAATGGTGTATCAAAATCCTCATCCGGCAGATTGACAAAATCAACTCCCGCTTCTTTAATCATTCGCGCCGCTTCTCTTGTGGTAAGCACGGCATCCACATCCTGAAAACCGGACCCTTTCATTTCCGGACGCTCGGCTTCAAACTTTTTCGCTACACAAGGCATAATAGAAACTACATACATATCCTGTGGCTTAACATTGATTTTCTGTGCATAATAGGTTTTGGCTATCGCTCCAAACATCTGCTGCGGGGATTTGCAGGTAGATATGTGCTCCAGGCAATTTGGGAAGAAATGCTCAATATATTTTATCCAGCCCGGAGAACAGGAAGTAATCATAGGAAGTGTGCCTTTGTTTTTTATCCTTTCTATTAACTCATGCCCTTCTTCCATAATGGTTAAATCCGCCGCAAACTGGGTATCAAATGTCTTATCAAAACCCAATCTTCGCAACGCTGCTGCCATCTTACCTGTTACCAAACTTCCCGCGGGTAAGCCAAATTCTTCTCCAATGGCCGACCTTACCGCAGGCGCGGTTTGAACCACTACGAATTTCTTTGGATTGGAAATCGCTTCCCATACTTCATCAACGACTGTCTTTTCTCGTAACGCCCCTGTAGGACAGGCGAGAATACATTGGCCACAATTAGTGCATTCTACGTTATTCAATCCTTTGTTAAAAAATGTCAAAACCTGGGTTCTTCCACCTCTGTTGACAAAGTCGATTGCTCCGACTGACTGGAGCTCGGAACATACCCTTATGCATCTGCTACATTGAATACATTTATTGGGGTCTCTTATAATAGAAGGGGAAGAGATATCCATTTCATAATGGTATTTTCTTCCTTTTTCAAATCTCAGGTTCCGTATCCCTAAATCATAGGCAAGCTTTCTCAATTCACAGATTTGATTCCTGTCGCAGGTAAGGCAATCTTCGGGGTGATTGGCTAAAAGCAATTCCACAATCATCCTTCGCGCCCGTCTTACCCGGGCAGTATTTGTTTTTACTATCATGCCTTCTTCAACCAATGTCGCGCAAGAAGGTTCTAATCGAGGCTTTCCCTCCACCTCTACCACACAGACTCTGCAGGCCCCATAAATGGATAGGTTTTCGTGGTAACATAAATGGGGAATGTTGATATTTATCTTTTTTGCCGCCTCGAAAATGGTTGTTTCCCTCGAAGCTTGAACCTGATAGCCATCAATAGTCAAATTAATCAATTCAGTCATTCTTAAGAATCCTTATTTCTTATTTTATGGGACATATCCCTAATTTACATTTCTTTTCTGTTATATGTTCTTTAAACTCATTGGGGAATTTTTCTAAACTTGAATAGACTGCATTGAGCGCTGACTGTCCTAATCCGCAACGAGAGGTATCAAACATTACCTCCTGCAATTCTTTTAATAAGGCTAAATCACTCAATTTTCCTTTGCCTTTAGTTATATTGGTAAGTATCTCTCTTGCCCGTTTCGTTCCTTCCCGGCAAGGAGTGCATTTGCCGCAGGATTCATAATCAAAAAATTCTGCATATCTTTTGGCTAAATCCACCATACAATGAGTATCGTTTATCACAATTACTGCGGCTGAACCCAACATGCTTCCTGCTTTCTGGACGCTGGGATAATCCATTGTTACATCTAAATCTTGCAAAGTTAACAAACTACTACAGACACCGCCTGGTAAAACCGCTTTAAGCTTTCCTTGAACACCATTACCATATTTTTCTATCAATTCCCGCAAGGAAATGTCGGTCGGAAGTTCATAGACTCCTGGAGTATTGACATCACCTGAAAGGCAATACAATTTTGTCCCAGGAGAAAGGTTTGAACCAATCTGGGAAAACCACTCTCCTCCTCTTAATATAATCTCCGGAATGTTGGCAAATGTCTCTACATTGTTCAACACGGTCGGCTTATTGTTAAAACCGACAAAAGTGGGAAAAGGCGGTTTTACCCTGGATTGGCCTTTTTTGCCTTCTAAGGAATCCAAAAGGGCTGTCTCTTCTCCGCATATATAGGCTCCCGCTCCACGGTAAAGCTCAATCTCAAAAGAAAATCCGGAATCCAAAATATTTTTGCCTAAAAAATTATGTCTCTTTGCCTCTATAATTGCCTTTTGTAAAATTTCATAGGCATGGAAATATTCGCCCCGAATATAAATAAATCCTTTTTCTGCTCCAATTGTAAAGGCGCAAATAATCATCGCCTCTATCAAAAGATGCGGCTCTCTTCTTAGAACAAGATTATCTTTAAAAGTACCTGGTTCACCTTCATCCGCATTACAAACTACGTATTTAGGGAATTCTTTGCTGTTTCTGGCAAATTCCCATTTTAATCCTGCGGGAAAGGATGCTCCACCCCTGCCAACCAACTTGGACTTTTTTATTTCGGATAGAATTTTTTCCGGATTCGTTTTTAAGGCTTGCTTTAAAGCCTCATAACCCCCTTCAAGCGTATAGCTATTGATGTCCGATAGATAACCCTCTTTTTCTATGTTCTTTAAAATTACTTTCCCTACGTCAGAGATACTCCGACGAGGATGTCCGTGATTAGTATTATGCTTCTTCTTATCTTCCATTCTTACTCCAATATGTTATCTTTGAATCTCTAACAGAATTCATTTTGCCTTTTTGTATTCCCGAATGATGTCTTTTACCTTCTGAGGAGTCAAATTCCCATATACCTTTTTATTGATCATCATTGCGGGCGCTATGTCGCAAAGGCCCAAACAGGAAACCGGCTCTATAGTAAATTTTTTATCAGCGGTAGTTTGATATGCTTCAATATTTAACTCTTTCCTTATAGTCTCTAAAATTTCTCTTGAGCCTTTGAGATAGCAGGGCAAAGACACACAAATGCGAATAACGAATTTCCCCTGTTTTTGGAGAGTAAACATAGAATAAAAAGTAGCTATGCTATAAACTTCCACCTTGGGCAACCCTAACGCTTGAGCCAAAAATAAAATAATATCTTCCGACAAATACCCGCATCTTTCCTGGGCAAGATGAAGGCATGGCAACAATGCCTGATTTTTATCGGGGTATTTTTTGAGTATTTCCTCAAATTCTTGCTGACATTTTTTTATGGACATTACTTTTCACCTGCTTCCATGCAAAGACAATCTTTAACTTCTTATTCAATAGACCATCTTGCCTTAAACCCAAATACTTATTCGGCTAAACCTATATTTGCCTGAGTGTGGTTTTGATAAGAATTATCAAAATACTCTGGTTTGAAACAGTATCTAAAACATCTTCAAAATCTCTATGATACGGTTAAAACTTATTTTCTTTCCTGATAGAAATAATTTTTGCTCGTGTTACCATTTATGCAGGTAAAATCGCGCTTCTGTTCTCTATGCTTAACTTCGCTTCGGTTTGTTTTTTAGATGTAATCATGATTCCAAAACGTATTGAAAAATGAGAGGCGCTACTATTGTTGCATCTGACTCAATAATAAATTTGGGTGTATCTATGCCGAGTTTTTCCCATGTTATTTTTTCGTTAGGCACTGCGCCGCTGTATGACCCATAAGATGTAGTGCTATCTGATATCTGACAAAAATATCCCCATAGTTTAATATTTACCTGCAATTCCTGTCGCAAAAGAGGCACTACACAAATCGGGAAATCGCCTGCAATTCCTCCGCCAATCTGAAAGAAACCCACCGAATGACTTTGAGAGTTTTCAAGGTACCAATCAATGAGAAAATTCATTTGCTCTATACCGCTTTTGACAAGATTAACGTTTTTAATAACTTTATTCCTGACAGCTGATGTAAAAATATTTCCGATAGAAGAATCTTCCCATCCGGGTGTCCATATTGGTATGTTTTTTTCACACGCGGCAATTATCCAGCTATTTCTGGGATCCATTTCAAAATATTTGTCAAATTCGTTGTTGCGTATACATTGATATATGAATTCATAATTAAAATAGCTGCATTTTTCCGCATCCGCCTTTTCCCAGTATTTATAGAGAATGCTTTCAATTCTTCTGATTGCTTCTGCTTCTGGTATACATGTATCCGTAACACGATTGAGCCGTTGTTTCCTTAAATCCAATTCTTCCTGGGGAGTTAAAGAACGATAATGTGGAATGCGCTTATAATGTTTATGCGCGATAAGATTAAAAATATCCTCTTCAAGATTGGCTCCTGTTGTGCAAATAGCATGGATTTTATCCTGCCGTATCATTTCGCTTAAGCTAATGCCTATCTCTGCCGTAGACATCGCGCCAGCCATTGACAAAAACATTTTATTCCCGTTTTTCAAATATGCCACCCATGCTTCAGCAGCATCTACTAAAGCAGCGGCATTAAAGTGTTTGAAATTTTTCTTTATAAATTCTTTTACAGTCATTTTGGAGTTATAGAACTTTTCACACTTTTAAAAAATTCGTGCTGGAGAACAGTAATTTTATTGAGAAGCTCTCTTTTGTGATGGTCATAAATGATAGTTATCGCTCCCGCAACCCCGCCTTTTCCCTGCCACTATTTGTTTACTAAATCCTAGCTATAAGTGCTACTTTTTCAAGAAGTATAACATAAGAGATTTTTTCTTGTCAATATTTTGTAAGAGTCCATAACATATTGGAAAATCGGAGAAAATTTTTATTATGAATAATTTAAATTGAATCCTAAGAAATGTTTTGATTTCAAGAAAGCAGGGATGTAAGTTTACTTGAGTTACTACAGCAGCGATAACGCTGGTTATCCCCGCCATGCGGGGGCATCATACTATAAAAAACACATACGCAACGGACGCTATGATTAAATGGTTCATGGCATATTTATCTCCTTTTCTAAAAAATGTTTTTTCTTCCTGTATACATTTTTATCAGAATTATTACATCCGCAACAAGAATAATCATCTTCTTTTGTTCAGTAAAAACATAAGCCAGTTCATAATTCCGTTCCATGCGTTCGGTTTTATTTCTTCTTTCAATAATTTATTTGGCATTAATAACTTGAAAACAATCTTTAGGCTCGGCTGATAGAATATTCAGCAATGCCTGTTGTTTAACTTTTCTTAATGCGGGACTACTACAAGTTGCTCCCTGGTTTTTAAGTTCGAAAAATTCCTTAGGTATTAGTCCCCGTTGAAGACGAAAAACAAGGAATTTATTCTGAGAAATTCGCTTAGCTGTAAAGGTAAAGCTCTCTAAATTAATTTTCTTAGGATCGCCTTCAAATTTCAGTTCCCTACCTGTATAAAAACTCATTATGTCCCAAACTCCGTTCATTGAGCCACTAACCTTAATATCAAAATCAGATGTTTTCGGTACATCTTCTTGGAAAAGTTCATCGGTAGCATAGCGAATAGCCTGGTATCCGGTTAAAACGCCTAAACAAAAATGATGATGTTTTTGGGAAGTTTGTATTTCCTCTTCGGAAGGTATAGCAGTTTCTTTTTCAAGCTTATGTTGCTCATGTTCATGGTTCTCATGCCAATTCATAGCCTGATTTAGTGTAATAGTTTCGACATTTTTCTCATCCCTGCAAATCTGTAACGGCACAATTTGCCTGCTGAGTTCAATAATTTTTACTGCTTTGTCATCCGATTTTTTGCAACTTTCTGCAACCAAAAGACAAATTGTTAACGCTACCACGCCAACGATCGTTTTCATATACCATTCTTTTTTCATCATAATTTTAATATAAATTAGTGGCTAAAATGGGACTTTACCCTAAATCTTTGCCTCAATCATGCATCCGGATAACCTCCTGGTCTACCCATATTGTAATGGCTTGCAACTTCATATTTGTCTAAGACGCGATGGTAAAGGATTACTTCATCAATAATAAGCTCGCAGTTATGAGCAAAACAAGACCAACCACTTCCAATCTTTAGTGAATCATCATTACAGACAGCCATTGTTTCACCTTCTTCAACGTTCGCCGAGCCTTCTCTCTCGCCATTTACATATAACATTAGCTTGTTCCCGTCATAAGTAAAAGATACGTGATACCACTCATTAATCGCATATTGCTTACTTGCAACTTTAACCGAACCAGAAGGTGTATTACAGGGAGGGTAACAGATTTGAGCACACCACGTGTCAGGTTCTGGGCTAACCTGACTCCCCCCCCATGATAGTATAAAGCTCAGTTTACAGAACGTTGCCCCTTTGTAAATAATTGGAGAACCCCTCGTACTACTTTTTAAAGGCTTAACCCAAGCCTCAATAGACATCTTATCTGTAAAATTTAACGATGGACTATTTCCACAATCAACATAACGAGGGCGTTGTGAATAGTAGCCAACCTTTGCGGAATAATATGTTTCCCCAAAACGACTACTTTTAATCCATTCAGCATTGGAAAGAACACCCTCATTTTTATTTCCACTCCAATCCTTGCTTGTTGCCCCTCCTCCTTCTCCAAATGTCCAGTGTCCTACCTTTTCCACATTCTTGGTGTGAC
Organism: bacterium; assembly: GCA_023135785.1. Classification (NCBI taxonomy): domain Bacteria; species bacterium. Next base: position 7,460 of record JAGLSL010000029.1, on the reverse strand, counting down.
AGGCAGACATACAGGATGCATATTTTGTTACGGCTCTTGCCTGCATCTTTGCTTTGGATAATGTGGGAAGAAGCAGACCTGCTAAAATCCCAATGATAGCAATTACTACCAGAAGCTCAATCAGCGTAATCCTTTTTCCTGCTTGTTCATTTTGCTATTTCCTTTATAGATTTTTGACTTTTAAACCTGTTTCCAATATTATTTAAATACAAAAGAGCTTAGAGGTAATTCTACTTTTAATGCCCTGGAAGACAGTTTCTATGATTCTGGAGTAAACTGCCTTCTCTTTTTTATACCCTATTTTATTTCGTAGTTCTCATTTTTCTGCATTCTTTATAACTCTTACAACCATAACATGCATAGGAGCTCTTTCCTTTAAAAGTCTTGACAATATTCCATATAAGAAGCGCTATGCACGCAAAAATTATAATTAGTATAATTATTTTTTCCATTTTATACACCTAACCCTAAAAGAGAGCCTCCTTGGTATACAATAAACGAAGCGCTCCATGCCATAACAGTAGTCCAGAAAATTAAAAACAGCGTCCATTTCAAGCTTGGGCCTGATTCGCGGTAAAAAACAGCTATAGCGACAAAACAAGGCAGATAAATAAGGCAAAACATCAAAAAAGCCAGAGCTTTCAACGGATTCCATGAAGGGTCTTTCTGCAAAGCTTCCTTTAACGACTCGGTTTCTTCCGGATCAACTTCGCCTAAGCTATAGATTGTCCCCATAGTGCTTACTACGACTTCTTTTGCTACTACCCCCGCCATTAAAGCAACTCCTCCCCGCCAGTCCATTCCCAACGGTTTAACAACAGGCTCCACAAACTTCCCTACTCTGCCGGCAAAACTTTGCTCCATTTGCGCGGAAGCGGCAGTTTCTTCATTTATGCCTTTCGCAGGTTCAAGTTGCGGAAATGTAAAACCGGCCCAGATAATTATGGAAATCAAAAGTATAATTGTTCCGGCTTTTTTTATGTAAAGCCAACCTCTTTCCCACATCTTTAACAATAAACCCTGGATTGTCGGCACACGATAAGGCGGAAGCTCCATGACAAAATGAGATGTTTCTGTTTTTAATACGGATTTTTTAAGCACCCATGCCGAACCAAATGCGATAATGACGCTTAAAGCATACATCAAAAACATCATGTTTGCCCCTTGCTCAGCCGCGAAGAACGCTCCAATGAACAATGCAAATATGGGAAGTTTGGCTCCGCAAATCATAAACGGCGTAACCATCATTGTAATCAATCTGTCTTTTTTATTATCAAGCGTCCTGGATGCCATAATGCCGGGAACAGCGCAGCCGTTTGTGGAAATCATCATCGGTAGGAAAGATTTACCATGCAAGCCGAATTTATACATTATCCTGTCCATAACAAATGCGGCCCTTGCCATATAACCGGAATCTTCAAAAAACGCTATCGCAAAAAACATAAAAAGCACAAGCGGAAAGAATCCCAATACCCCGCCTACTCCGCCGATAAGACCGTCAACTACAAACGACTGAGTTAAACCTTCGGGGATTACGGCAGAAGCAAATTCTCCCGCTTTTTCAAAAAATGTTTCAAACCAGCACACAACCGGTCCGGAAAAAGTAAAGGTAAATTTGAAAATAGCGTACATCACTGCGGCAAAAATAGGCAGGCCCAGGAATCGGTTCAAGACAACTTTATCAATCTTGTCAGAAATATCGTGTCTCTCTTCCGCGCTCTGAATTTGCACCTGCGTGCAAGCTCCGCTGATAAAACCGTATCTTCTATCCGCAATAACAACTTCCGTGTCATCTGAAAAACGTTGCGTTAAATGATGCCTACTTTTTTCTTTTTGTCGAATGACTTCCCATCCTCCGGGTAGCTTTTCGATAAGCGTAACCACCCAAGGGTCATTTTCCAAGAGCTTAACACTAAGCCACCCAAGAGGATATTTGCCAAAAAGATCGGGTTCTTTTTTGAGGAACTCTGATATCTTTTCAAGTTCTAACTTAATATCCTCGCCATAATCAACCCCTATTTTTTCTATCTTAATTTTCCCTTCAAAAAGACCAATCGCAATATCCAGCAAATCTTCTGTGCCTTTATTTTTGCTGCCTACCATCGGAACAACCGGCTTGCCCAAAAGGCGGGAAAGTTCAGAATAGTTGATTTTACGACCTTTCTTTTCTGCGATATCGCTCATATTCATTGCCACAATTACCGGAACTTCCAGTTCCTGCAATTGTGTATACAGATAGAGATTTCTTTCAAGATTTGAAGCGTCAACGATATGAACAACCATATCCGGCTTCTCTTCAATTATGAAATTGCTGGCTACAATCTCATCCTCCGAATTGGCAGATAAACTGTATGTCCCGGGAAGGTCAATAAAAGTTATCTCGTAATCTTTATAAATGACTTTTCCTTCTTTTTTTTCCACCGTAACGCCGGGATAATTTCCAACATGCTGACGCGCTCCGGTTAAATTATTGAATATCGTTGATTTGCCCGAATTGGGATTTCCTGCCAATGCAACTGTTAGTTTTCTTTTAATTCCCATTTTTATTCCTCCCTTACTATTATTTTCTGGGCTAATCCGTGCCCGATAGATAATTTAGAACCCTTCACACAGACTGTAACTGGCCCGGCTCCACTGTTATTAAACATCGTTACTTTTTCACCCGGCAAAAGACCAAGCTCCGCCAGCCGATGGCAAGCGCCTCTTCCTCCCTGAATGAAAACGATTACTGCTTTGGACCCCGGCTGAATATTGTTTAAGTTCTTCATCGCTATAACACCTCAACGTAAACCTGTTTTGCTTCTTCTTTCCTTAAAGACAAATTGTAACCCTTTATCCTTATCTCAACGGGGTCCCCGAGAGGAGCCACCCTTAAAACTTCCAATTCGCTCCCGGGGATAATTCCCATGGCAATCAACTTTTTTTTTAGTTGCGGTTGTCCCATTATTTTTTTAACTTTCCCTTTACTGCGCGTTTTTAAATCACTTAATATTTCAATTTGATTCATAAACCCCCTCCTTTTAAAGACTTACTCTAAAACTCAATAGCTAATTGAGCTGTTGTTAAATTTCTTTCATCTTCATTTTCATATTTACCGTGAAGATATTCCAAAGCAACTGTTGTGTTTTCGAATAGGTTGTAAGATAGAACTAATCCGTATTGCTGTTTGGGTTGGAAATCCCACAAATCTTCCGATCCTTCATACTTCCCGGCAACTTCCAATTTCTCGGTAATTGCATAAGCTAACTCACAATTCCATGCGCTCGGTTTTATGTTTTCTCCATTCTCAAAACTAAGCTCACCGGCTTCAAATTTCTTCATTGCGCTAAGATATTCCGCCTCGAATGTGAGTTTTTTGTAATTCATGCTTAAGAAACTACTGAAGCCCGGGACATAATTCTCAATCTCGCCATTTACCATTTCGGCTTCAAGACCATTACTATCGGCAATATTGGAAATATAAGATGCTCCAAGAGAAATTTCAAAATCTTCTACATCTTCTGAAGATATTGTTCCTTTAATGGAAGTAATATAACTTTCAATTTTATTTTCCTGCCCATTTTTATCTATGTCTCCATTGAAAGCTCCGAGAGAAAAATCAAAATAATCATTGACATAACCTACTAATACTGCCGATTCTCTTGTTTCCCCGAGCTCTAAAGTTATGGGGTCACTTACAAAGTGGCTATTAAACGTGCCAAACGGAACATACATTTTACCTGCCGTAAGATAATATGGGATATCTTGGGTTCCGCCGAGGGTTATAGTCCCTTCATCTACTTCTACTTGTTCCGTATTATCTTCCTGCCATAGAAAAAGGACATGCCCTTTTGTATATTCATTGAGAACTACATCTATTCCTAATTCCACAGTTGATAATGTAATATCACTCTCCTGAATATCTTCATCATCTTTGGATTTGTAATCCATTGAATATATTTCAACCTCTACCGCACCACTGATACTGATTCTTTTACCTAATACGTTAATTAACGATTCTTCTTCGGCGCTACAACTGCAACAAATTAACACGCAGAAAAGAAAAGCCGTTAAAGAAATCTTTGACTTAACACTACCGATGGACATCATCTCTGCTACCTCCTTCTTTTCAGCACTTCCGGTTATCTGGTCAATACCGCGATTGATAATTTATTTTTCAGTTCTGTTTGTACAGTGGTTTACGTTTAATTTTTAAACCTCTTCTTTTCCTTCTTTTCTATCTGAACTATTTCTGAATCGTGAATGGTTATCACCACCTCCCCGTAATTTATTTTCTGAATGGAGATTACAACCTCATTCAGGACGTCCTGGCTAATTTTTCTCTTTTGATCAAATAGTGTTCTGTCCAATTAATTTCTGATAGTGTGTCATTCCCGCAATTTTAAAGCGGGAATCTCTACATACTGGATGCCCGATTAAAACATTCGGGCATGACAAAACTGCTAACTCGTCTGGGCAGACAAAGTCTGACCGATAAATAATTTAACAATGCACTAATTCCATTTATCTTGCCTTTTTAGTTTCATAGATAAAACTATGTTAGATAGTTCTAACTTTCAAAATAAAAAAATTTACTTTACTTTTTAATCTTCTGTTTTATCTGCCTTACCTTACATCTTAAGCGTTTACCTGTCTTAAAATAATGGTCAAAACTTTTTAACCAATCGGGTCTATCGTGGTCAGGGCAGGTTTCTACAAACTCTATAAACTTTGTTAGCTTCTGGAAAGTTTGAGGACTCATGGAATGTTCCATCCTGCAGGCATCTTCGGCAGCTATCTTGGGGTCAATATTTAAAATTTTGCTTAGAAATTCAAGCAGCATATCATGCCGATTTTGAACGCCTTGAGCCAACTTTTCTCCCTCTGGAGTAATTTCTACATAGCCATACCTCTCATGAATAATAAGTCCTTTCTTAGAAAGAGTATTTAAGGCAGCAGTAACGCTGGGAGTCTTTACATTCATCAGTCGGCTGACATCTCTAACTCTGGCTACACCTTTTTTCTTTTTAAGGGCAGCAATTGCCTCCATATAATCTTCCATATTTGAACTTAATTTCTTTTTCTTCATAATCACTACCGACTCCCAGACTTACCCCTATAAGTTAGACGAGTCTAACATGTCAATTTAATCTTGTCAAGAGAAATTCAGAAAAATATCGGAGAAAATAAAATTTTAATTGATAAATTTACAAATCCGACTATAGAACCGTCAATTTTTGCTACCAGAAAATGTGAATTGGGTTCGTTAAGCAAAACCTGACAATTATGAAGAACTTTTTGCGGATCTATTCCTTCTGGTTTATCAATAACATCAATGAGTTCCGTTAGCAAAGCCACAATTACCAACAGCTAAGATTCTTTAGTTTCAACAATTGAGATATCTTTTGGCATATTAGACTTAGTCACGTTCTCCTTTGCTCCCGGTAGAGCATATGAATATACCGATTACACCTGAGGCTTTAATTGCATTCACAATTATTGCGTAATATAAAGCCGCACCTGCTCCATTAGACATATATTTCTCCTTTTACGGCTGATAATGTTATTTAACTAAAACAACATTATAGAGATACTGAGATTTACTACCCTGAAGTTGTCTAACCTTATCGTATATTTGATATCCAACTTTTTTAAAAGCTTTTAAACTTTGCTTATTATCATCAGGAATATCACAACCAAATATCATGTCCGCATTTTCTTTATCAAAACCAAATTTTGTCACTGTCCTGATTATATCTATATCAAACTCCCGACTAAAAAATTCCATATCCCCTATAAGTAAATCTATACACCTGCACCGTTTTACAGGATGGTCTCTTAAAATCTTTACAACATTCACCTTCTGAAGCCAACAATCACCGATAGGTTTATCATTTGCGTCTATAATAAAACCAAATGATTCTTTAGTCATATGGCGATACGCTTCCTGAATTTGACTTGGAGAAGATTTGATGAGATTACGTCCTTCGGAAAAGAATAAAGCATCAGGATTGTAATTCCAACGCCATATTACATCCCAATCATATTCAGTTATGGGACGAAGAACAACTTTTTCTCCCCTGAGCGTGATTTTATGTTCTATAATGTCCAAAACATATCACCCCTGTTTAATTGGATTTTCTTCCACCCATTCCCTTAGTTGCTTTAGAAATTTTCTTTGCAGGTTCTTTAGGTCTAAGGGCACGAGTCGCTTTACCTGCTAACCACATTTCGGAATTACCAATAGCGTCAAGTTCCTTGGTGAGTCCTTTTTGATAATTCGGCTTGCCACAAGAGGATAAAACTCTTGCAGTTTCCGCGCCGTTTGCTACTCTTTTATATAGTTCTTTGAACACAGGCATCACTGCATCTCTGAATTTTGGTTTCCAATCAAGAGCTCCGCGCTGGGCTGTCGCCGAACAGTTTGCATACATCCAATCCATACCGTTTTCGCTTACAAGCCGAATTAAACTCTCTGTTAATTCTTCAACTGTTTCGTTAAATGCTTCGCTCGGGCTGTGGCCGTGTTTCCTAAGGACTTTGTATTGAGCTTCCATAATGCCCGCCAAAGCGCCCATAAGAACACCGCGTTCGCCGGTTAAATCACTATAAACTTCCTTTTTGAATGTCGTCGGGAACAGATATCCTGCGCCAATGGCAATCCCTAAAGCCATACAGCGTTCTTTCGCTCGACCGGTGAAATCTTGTTCAACCGCAAAACTGGCATTAATCCCCGCGCCTGAAAGAAAATTTCTACGAAGTGATGTTCCCGAACCTTTGGGAGCAACCATAATCACATCAACATCTTTTTGGGGAATGATTTTTGTTTGTTTTTTATACACAATGGAAAACCCGTGCGAAAAATATAAAGCATCACCCGGATTTAAGCATTTTTTTATAACAGGCCAAATCTCTTTTTGAGCCGCATCAGAAACCAGCATTTCAATAATTGTTGCGCGTTTCGCCGCTTCTTCCATTTCAAATAAATCTTTTCCGGGTTTCCAGCCATCTTTTTTTGCGCGATCCCAGTCTTTTTTAAATTTCTTTGACTGACCGATAATAACATTGAAACCGTTATCCTTCATATTTAGCGACTGAGCAGGTCCCTGAACACCATATCCGATAACAGCAATGGTTTCATTTTTTAGAATCCTGCGCGCTTTTGACATGGGAAATTCTTTACGCATAACCACTTCTTCTTTTACTCCGCCAAAACTAATCTTTGCCATGATATAAATCCTCCTTTTATTTTAAAAAATGCGCTTAAAGTATATCACAATTTAGTTTTAAATTAGAGTTATTGAATAAACCCCGCAACGTAAAATATCAGGAAAATTTCTCTGAAATTTCTCTGAAATTTTCAGAAATTTCCCCCGATGAATTCGGAGAATTCCCGGGGTTTAGTCCCTTTCTAGGGAGACTTTGGTCCTCGGGATTTTCCCCTTAGAAATGCACCCATAGAAATCGCGAATGCGATTTCA
>JAGLSL010000028.1 GCA_023135785.1 bacterium | reverse complement strand
AATTTTCCGTATAGTCACTAGTTAAATGTAAATCATTGTATGCAACGTCTACTACTTCTTATACTTGGGGCACTGTTGGGCTCACTGCTTACCCGCCAATATGAAACATTCAAAGGGCGGGAAAATGATGCTCACTTACTCTTACTTGCTCTTAACGAAATCAGTGATTTTGAAACTAATTTACTTTGCTGGCAGAATTTTCCCAGCTATACTGGCCCATTGAAAGAGGTACAAACTACTCACATTAAGAGATTTCTTGAAACTAAACTCTCTCTTTTTCTCCGAATTGAAGTCCGAGAAGATTTCAAACAACTTATCGATTGGATTGACCAATCAAACGAGTTTGTCCACCAGTTTCCCCATGTGTCAATATCAAAAACAATAGCTAATACGTTAGCTGAATTTGCTGCTCCAATGGAGAAATCCTTGCATGAACCATTATGCAGAATCTGGAATTCTGTTTTATACACACACACTTTCCGTTATAGAATTCTCGGACTATCGCCAAATGATATAGATATCCTAAAAAAAAGAACACCTGGGGAATTGGCTGAATTTCATTTCAAATATAAAGTATAGACTAATTGATGATATGGGAAACAGTCCCAAATCTTGACATAAAAAGGAATACAAAAAATAATTATGAAGTTATTAGGGAAAATAAAAGATAAAGTTCTATCCTTTTTTGCTATTTTGTTTCTGCTATCGCTTGTGGTTTTTTTTGTAGGAGTTATAACTGATTTTAAATACACTTGGCTGAGTGCGATTTGTTTTATAATGGTATTGCCTGCAATTAATATGTGGATTTGGCAGTGGGCAGAGACTAAAAAAAGTAAAAAATTCGCAAATAAGATTTTGCTCATATCAATAGCAATTTCTCTTTTCGTAATCGTGTATATTCTAAATATGGGAAACTTGGGTGTAATACCTGCAGTATTGATATTTAGTCTTGCTGCAATATATTTTGGTTGGATAGCTTGGGCTTTTATTTTAACTTGCGATCAATGGTGGCAAAAATTGCTTGTCGTATTAGGGATTTGCCTGGTTGCTATTTTTGTATGGTTTATAAATGACTACGCAATAAAGGTTAAAACTGATAATCTTTCAGATATAGTGCATATGAACATTTTCGAAGGTTTAAACCCGCCTATCACCAAGAAAAGTTTTATAAAACAAAATGGTCTCCCTGAAAATATTGATGTTGATTACGAGGAAGATGACGATAATAGGTATAAGGTTGAAACATTAGAATATTTGAAAAATGATGGCAAGTTTTATGTCATTTTTATTGATGAAGACTACAGTGACGGATATATTCAATATGAGCCAATTGATTTAAGCATAGCAAGCTTTTTACGAGGCAGATCTTATATAAAGGAAAAACCTTTAAAATCATATACTATTAGAATTAAAGATAGAGATAACAAAGGATTGAAAATTTTTGTAAGAAAAGACAATAAAATAGATTCAATTATTTACTACGCAGATTAAAATATATTATGCTTGTTTAAATAAAGAGAAAAATTCATGAACAAAAGATTTATATTTTTAATTGCAGGAATAACTCTATTTCTTGGAGTTTTGCCTATGCCATATGGTTACTATCAGTTATTAAGGTGGTTTATATGTGGAGTAGGAGTTTATGGCGCATATTTGAGTTATGAGAAAAAAAAGAGTGCTTGGGTTTGGACTTTAGGGGCTATAGCGTTAATTTTCAACCCATTTTTTAAATTCCATTTTGCTACAGAATTTTGGAAAATAATTGATTTTGTTGCTGGGATAATATTCTTGCTTTATTTCTCAAGAAAAAATTCAATTAAACAATAAAAAAAGCAAAAAAGAGAAAAGGGTCAGGTCTTGCAATGACACATTTTAAAGAAGAAGACAGTCCCAAGTCTTGAATTGGTTTTTTTGTGATTGGTGAGAGGAAGGAATATGAAAAACATTCTAATAACAATTTGCTTACTAATACTATGCATTGTAACGTCAAGTTGTGCGAATAAGGAGAAAGTAATGGATAAAATTTATAATGGACCAGAAGCCCTTGAATGGTTTAAAAAAAATGATAATCCTTCTGCATTAGCCTCCAATCATTTTGGACCAACAGAAAAGGCAGTCGCTTTTGTTGAAAAATTATATGAAGCTGGAGTGCAAGAAGTGCGGATTTCTCAAGAATGCATTCGAGATGACGAAGAAACAATTAAAGAAGAAGGCGGACCTTATGCGGATGGTATCATTGTAGTTTTACCTTTTGATGCAAATAAAAAACAAGCAGTTGTTGATATGTGCGCCAAAGAAAGCGATTCAACTTATAGTAAGCCGGAAATAAAGAATAATATGATTTTTCTATGGTGGGATTAATCCTAAAAAAGGCTTTCATCAATAAAAAGGGTCAGGTCTCCCCCCTCTGATTTCTTCAAAATCAAGAAGAGGGGACTTTGCACATTTGATAGAAGAGTACCCCCCACAGTCTACCAAAGATACAATGGCGAGACTGGCAATGGGGGCTTTTGTGGAATTTCTAACTCGGGTAGATTTTGTTTCTTCCTGCCTGTTTTGCTTTATAAAGAGAACTGTCTGCTAATTTCACAAGAGCCTTACCTGATATTTTTCTGGGGGGATGGACTGCTACTCCCATGCTTACTGTAATCTTTAATTTTTTTCCTTTAAACGTAAAATTGCTATTGTCAACTCCCCTTTTAATTCTTTGGGCGACTTTAACCGCCTGGTCAAGCGAACAGTTAACTAATAGGACTATGAATTCGTCCCCGCCGTAACGCGCCGGGATATCAATTGTTCGCACGCTGTTGGAAATTATTTCACCGAGATCCCTTATAATATTGTCGCCTGTCAGATGTCCGTAATTATCGTTGTATTTTTTGAAGTAGTCGATATCTATCATAATTATAGCAAGAGGGTTTTGGTATCTTTCTATCCTTGCCAGTTCATTTTCTAATTGCTGATAGAAATGGCGGGCATTATAAAGACCCGAAAGTTCATCTTTTATTGAAAGTTCCGTTACCCTGTTGTAAAGGCGGGCGTTTTCTATCGCAATGCTCGTCTGATTAATGAATAATTTAAGATAATCTATGTCTTCCTTGCTGATAATCTGACGGCTGAAAATATTGTCCACTTCCATAAACCCGATAATCTGGTTTTTAACTTTCATAGGGAAAACTTTAACCAGCCCAAAAATGTCTTTATTTAATTTAAACATTCTTTTTTGCCGCGCAATTAACTCGTTATAAAACCTGTTTGTTCCCTTGTCGATAGGATATTTCTCATTTTTTATGATTTTTATTCTTCCCCTTATATCAAATGACATAACTCCGTTTAATGAGTCCCCTTTGTCATTTATAAGGTAAAGTTTTACCCTGTCAAATCCGAGACTCATAACAATATCTTTTAAAATAATGCCCAATATTCTTTTTTTCTCCAGAGTGCTGATGGCTGACATAGTGATGTTTGATAATGCCACTAACTTATTTAGAAACTTCTGATTTTCAGAAGACCTGTTGGCATCATATATCCCGGCTGCAATTATATTTGTGTAATCAACCAGAAGTTGGATATATTTCTTATTAATCGGTTTTTTTGATATATCGTTTCTTGCCCGCAGAATACCAATAGGCAAATTTCTATACTTTATCGGGATGTAGAGGGTGAACTCTTTCGGCAAATACTCATATTTTGTTTCATTGGATAAAAGAGAAGCAAAAAAGTCGTTCGGCTCTATCAGTATAAATTCTTCTCCCTCTTGAATGCCTCTTTCGGTAGCAAATAAAATAGAGTAGAGAGCTTTGCTTTCTTTCTTGTATAAAAGTATTGTGGTTTCATCAAGTTTCATCTCTTTTAAGATATTTTCTATAACCATCTTCAATGGTATTTTTATATCGTTAAAAGAATGGAAATTCTGGCTGATTCGATTTAATACTTTCAAGTGCCTGTTAATCCGCAGAATCTCTTTTATTCTCTTCATTTTAATCCTTGTCCCGTTAGAAATAAGACGCCAAAGGCGTATGCCTTGTCAAAGACAAGGATTTCTAATGGGATTTGCGATATATTTATAAATTTATTACGTATTCCATCTGTTCCGCAAGATAGTCAATCTCTTTCTTTAAAATATTATGGCTGTATCTGTTATCCGCAATTTTCTTCATTATTTTGGAGAAAGACCGCGCCACAATTATTTCCATGCTGCCCCAGTATAAATGATTAGGGAATCCCCTACCTATTTTGTAGGATTCTTTTAGTATTTTCTTCTGGGTTGTATTTTGTATATATATTGATTCAAAAGCTTTCATATTTGACGGGAGCATTCCGATATTTTTGCAATATCTTGCCTGGGACTGTCTGGAAACCAGAAATTTAATCAATTCAAGAGATTCCTTAAACATAGAAGTAGACTTCATAATAGCAAGGTCGCTACCTCCGCGAAAAGTAGTTCTCCGAAGAGTGCCCTTAGGAAATAAAGCTATGCCTATCTTTTTGTGCAACTTTTTACTGAAATGTGGATTGTTTTTGCTCAGGAAGGTCACGAGGTGCCACGGGTTCGAGAAATACAGCGCATATTTATCCCTTAAGAAAAAGTTGTCTGCGACATAGCTGTAGTTTTTAAGCAGAGCTTCCTTAGAAGAATAGTTGTTAATTAAGTCAAAATAAAACTTCATGCCGTCGATTGACTCTTTTTGATTTATTAAGATTTCCCCCTTGTCTCTAGAGAAGAAATCTCCGCCCGCGTTCCATATCCAGCAGGCAATATCTTGGACAAGCGTCTGTTCAAATTGCCCCGAAACTCCAATTGGGGATATACCTTGTGCGTCTATTTTTTTTAGTTTCTCGCAAACATGAACAATTCCTTCCCACGTATCCAGCCATTCTGTGGGGATATGGTATTTCTCTAAAATATCTTTTCGATAATATAAAATGCGTATATCAGCGAACCACGGAAGGCAGTTATTGCCGTCATTACTTGTCAGCGGAGAAGAGCCGGCAACATCAAACAAAGAATTTTTTTTTATTATTTCTTTTTTATATTTTGAAATATCGGCAAAAGATTTAAACATGGAAAGCGTTCCGCTCCACGAATTGCCTATTTGGATAACATCGGGGCAGGATTTATTTTTAATGTGTTCTACAATCCTTTCCCAAGCGCGCGCCCAAGGAATAATATCGTACTGAACGTCGATGGATGGATTCTTTTTTGTGAACTCTTTAATTTCCGTATCGATTATCTCTGCGGTTTCAAAGCCCGAATTGGGCATCAACCAGAATTTTAGAATTTCTTTTTCCATTTTTATGAGACCTATCTGTGATTATAGTGAAAATTTCGCATTTAAGATACTGTTAGAAGAAGTCCGGTGCTCGCTCTTTTCAAAGCCATCGAACCTCGCAATAACATCTTTGTTTGACCCCGAACTACGTTGGGTTCAAGGGTGGCAATCACTCTTCTTATTTTGCTTTTTATTGTTCAAGAGATTATATTATACCTGAATTGTGAGAAATTATGATAAATGAATTTATGAGAGTGGCTATAGATGAAGCTAACGAGGGCTTGAGTGAGGGAGGAATACCTATAGGCGCTGTTATTGTTTATGGCGGGAAGATAATTGGTCGGGGGCATAACAGGCGCGTGCAGAAAGGAAGCGCTATTTTACACGCCGAGATGGATGCTCTGGAAAACGCGAAGCGCCAACCTGCATCAGTATATAAAGAATGCGTTTTATATACTACGCTTTCACCATGTCCGATGTGTTCGGGCGCCATAATATTGTATGGTATCAAGCAGGTTGTTGTCGGCGAGAATAAGATGTTTATGGGAGATGAAGAACATCTTAAGTCAAAAGGTGTAGATGTGGAAGTATTGCAGGATGAAACGTGCATAGCAATGATGCGAAAATTTATTAGCGAAAATCCAAAGCTTTGGAACGAGGATATAGGAGTTTAAGTTAAAAGAAAGGGTTGGGTCTTAAAATGCCTATAAAAATTGATTATGAAAAATGTTGCTGGAAAGACGGTAAGTGTACATCGTGTGAATGCGGCGGCGAATGTGACGGTTGTGTTGAGGTTTGTCCCGTTGACGCATTGGAGCGGAAGATAAAATTGGGATATGATGCGGAAGCTTGCATTGATTGTGGCGCTTGTGTTGATGCCTGCGAACATAAAGCGATTACATTAATTGAAAATTAAAAGGAGGATAACGATGGATGAAAAATCACATCGGAGACCGAAATGGCCACTTGTAATTGGGGTTTTCACTCTTTTGTATGGACTCTTCCTGTGCTTATTTTATCACCCTTCAGAAAATGCAACTATTTTATCCATTATTTGTAATATTGGTGTAATTGTCTTTATGATATGTGGAGCTATTGGAATAATTCTCCACAGATCTTGGGGTAGCAGGGTACTCGTTTTAGGATCGTGGCTTTATGTGCTCGAGGGAATCTCTACGATCTTTGTTGTGGTTGACTTCATGGGTGGTCCTCCACCGATATTTGTCATACTTGGAATTTTGACAACGATGATTCCACTATATGGATGGCCTGTTTTCTTACTTATTTGGTTTGCCAGACACAAGCTTAATGGCGGTTACAACGTAGATGGTAAAGAGAACAATCCCAAATCTTAGCAGGATTTTTTGCAGTATAATTACTAGTTAGGTTGAAAGGAGCGCATGTGGACACGCAAGTTGTAACTAATGTATGTTATTTGGTAATTGCTTGTGCGGCTGTTTTCGTTGCTGTATGGCAAGTAATAACTACACGAGAACACAATCGCTGCTCCGTTAAACCACACTTGTCATTTGAAAGGTGTACTTCCAATCAATCCAAGATAGTCTTGTCTAATGAAGGCACTGGACCAGCATTTATTAAAGATGTTCGAATATATCTTGATAGTAAATTGATTGAAAACTTTGATTATACATCGTGGAGAAAAATTGTGGCACAACTTAAACTAAATGCTCCAGATGTTATGGGGTTAGGATTTGATCCAGATGGAGTTATAGGTCAAGATAGAAGTAGAACAGTCTTATCTATAAGAACTATTAACAATACTACTGATGAGATAATGCAGCAATTTCATAGGATTAATATAGAGATTGATTATACTTCTGTTTATGGAGACCGTTTCCAAGTAACTCTAAATAGCGATTTAAAGAAAAACAGCCCCAAATCCTAAAATGATTATTATTACTCCGAAAAAATTTAAGAAAGCTTTTCTTGAAGTGGTTGAATCAAAGAGTAAGGTTCTCTCGGATTTATGGTATGGACATGCCATTGCCTTTACTAAAAAAATGCGCGAATTTTTTCCTAAAATTGCCAGTCGTCTAAAACTTAACATTTACAACAAGGACTATTACACGCTTGACGCCATATTTTACGAAGAAAAGGATGCCCGTTTCTCTGCTAAAAGTACATACGCAAAATATATCGCAATTGCACTTGAGCATGAAAATGCTGTAGGTAGTTCAATAGCAGAGATGAATAAATTACAGC
>JAGLSL010000027.1 GCA_023135785.1 bacterium | reverse complement strand
CCAATATGTTATGGACTCTTACACGCTATTGACAATATTGTGCTCAAGTGATATCTTACTTTCTGGAGTGTACAAAATTGTCCAATCGATATGGGTAAAAGGCGAATTGTTGTAACGGGAGTTGGAGTTGTAGCTCCCAATGGTATAGGAAAAAACGCTTTCTGGGATGCCTTAATAAACGGCAAATCCGGGATTGACAAGATTACCTTATTTGATGCTTCTTCTTTCCCAGTTAAAATTGCAGGCGAAATCAAGAATTTTGACGCTTACGAATATATGGATTTTAAGACAGTAAGAAGAACAGGAAGGTTTGCCCATTTTGCGGTTGCTTCGGCAAAGATGGCTATTGAAGATGCTGGTATAGAAAAAGAAGATTTTAAAAATAAAAAAAAATCGATTTACATGGGTTCTGTTGTGGGAGGCATAGGATTTTCCGAAAAAGAACACATTAAACTTCAAGAAGGAGGTGTTCACAGAGTAAGTCCTTTTACCTCTACCGCATATTGTCATGATTCTGCTGCCAATGAAATTTCCATTAAATTAGATTGGAAAGGAGAAGTTAATAGTATTTCTTCGGGTTGCACTTGCGGGTTGGATGCAGTTGGAACTGCATTTAAAGATATTAAAACTGGTAAAATAGATATTGCAATTGCGGGAGGAACGGATGCGTCCGTAACGCCTTTGACATTAGGCAGTTTATGCGCAACAGGAATTCTTTCTACGCAAAACGGAAACCCTACTAAAACGAGCCGTCCGTTTGACGCAAAGCGGAGCGGAGGCGTTTTAAGCGAAGGCGCAGGGATTGTAATTTTAGAAGAGCTGGAACATGCTCTTAGCAGGAATACTTTCATATATGGAGAGATAATTGGCTATAATACAAATACAGAAGCTTCTAATTTGTTCGACAACGATGTGAATGGTAAAGGATTTGCAAGGGAGATGAAACAAGTTTTAGAGCAAGCTTGTCTTGAACCAAAAGATATAGATTATATTTGCGCTCATGCTCCTTCCGATATTGTAAGGGATAGGGCAGAGACAATTGCGATTAAGGAAGTTTTCGGCGATTATGCGTATAAAGTGCCTATAAGTTCAATTAAGTCAATGACGGGAAATCCTTTGTCTTCCGCAGGTCCTATGCAAATTATTGCTTCTCTAATGGTTATAAAAGACAAAGTGATTCCTCCGACTATCAATTATGAATTTCCCGACAATGAATGTGATTTGGACTATGTTCCTAATAAAGCAAGGAAAAATATAGTTGATGCTGTGCTCATTAATTCCCATGGTTTTGGTGGAACTAATGCTAGTTTAATAGTATCTAAAATTTAAGAGGTTAAAAGTGAATTTAAAAATTTTGAGTCTGATGATTGCTACTCTTGTAAATATATTTATTGGAACGTACATACTATTTAGAGGTCCTAAAAAAATAGTAAACTTTGCTCTTTCATTGGTTGTGTATGGCTTTTCTGTTTGGAGTTTGTTTAACCTGTTAGTTAGTATTGCCAAAGATATACGATGGGTTGCAATCTTTGGTCATTGGTGTTTTGCTATTGGTGCTTTTATGCCTCTGCCCATTTTATTTTTTTCTATGGTTTTTCCCAAGCCATTACCAAGATGGGGTAAGCTAAATTATGGAAATCCTATCCTAAATTATGGTTCAATTGTTTTAGGAATACTATTCATCTCTCTCTCTTTTACTAAATTTATTCAAAAAGATGTGTATACTTTACCAAATGGAGATTTTCGACCTGTAGTAGGTATATTGTTTCCGCTATTTACAATTTATATAATAATAAGTGTAAGTTTAGCTTTATCATATTTATTTAAAAAATGGAAAACTATAAAAGTAGGGATTGAAGCAGTACAATTAAGAACACTTTTTAGTGGTTTACTAATTGGAACTTCTCTTGCCATAATTACAGGTGCGATTTTGCCAGCCATTGGGTTCCCACAATTTATTGCTATTGGTCCAGTCTTTTCAGTATTGATTGCTGGTTTTACCGCTTATGCTATTGTTCGTTATCGCCTTTTTGATATTACTGTAGCAATTAAAAAGACAGCCAT
Organism: bacterium; assembly: GCA_023135785.1. Lineage (NCBI taxonomy): Bacteria > bacterium. Next base: position 6,806 of record JAGLSL010000027.1, on the reverse strand, counting down.
ATATACTCTTTTAACTGCTTTTGTTACCGCTTTTTACATCGCTGGAGTTATTTTAGCTGAAAAGTTATTTAGGGGTATAGTTAGGTATCAGACTTTCTTTCCCGCTGTTTTTGCGGCTTTAATTGTGGCGTTTGTGTTTTTGCCTTTAAGAGAGAAAATTCAAACTTTAGTCGATAAAATGTTCGGCAAGAAAAAATATGAATATCAACGCGTTCTTAAAAAAATGGGTAAGGAATTAAGCAGGGTTTTACCTTTGACAAGATTACTGAAATATATTTTAAAGAATATAACGGACACAATGGGTATAGACGGAGGTGTTATCTATTTGCGCGAGACAAATAAATTCAAAGCAAAGTCTTTATTGGGAAAGTTTCTCAATAAAAACATTGCCTTTTCTCAAAACGATGCCCTTATTGTTTGGATGACGGATAAAAAAGATGTAGTTATTAAAGATGAATTGGAACAGATGGGGGAGGGTAAGCAATTTCAGGATATAAAAAATTCTCTTGATAAAATCGGAGTGGAGATGGCAATACCGATAATTAGAGAAGATATTTTAACGGGGCTCATTTTTCTAAAGAGCAAATCTTCAGGTGATATGTTTACGGAAGAAGATGTAGACCTTCTGCTTACTCTTGCCAATCATGCGGGCGTTGCCATTGAAAACGCGCGTCTTTATACGCAGGTGGAACAAGCAAAATTATATCAGGAGAACATTTTAAAAAATCTTGCGAATGCGGTTATCGTTACGGATAAAGAGGATAAGATTCGCATATTTAACGAAAAAGCGCAGCGAATTATCGGAATTTCGGCTTCTTTAGCTATAGGAAAAAATTATAAAAAGGTTCTTCCTGATGAGTTTTCTCAAGCTATAATTGATGTAGAAGAATTCGGTAAAGGTTTTTCCAGCTATGAAATAGAATATATTAGGGACAAGAAAAAAGCGGATGTTGATAAAGTAAAACCAACGATACTCGGCGTCGGGACTGCGGTGATAAAGGGAAAGAATAACAGAATAAATGGTGTAATTTTGGTTCTTGCTGACCTTACGGAAATTAGGACATTGGAGCGCCAGTTAAATAGAGCCGAAGAACTTGCTACTGTGGGGACTTTGGCTGCGGGTATGGCGCATGAAATTAAAAATCCTTTGGTTGCCATCAATACTTTTTTTGAATTACTGCCGCAAAAATATGACGACCCTGAATTTAGGAATGAGTTTTCCGCTTCTGCCTGCGAAGAGGTGAAAAAAATAGATGGTCTTATCCATCGGCTTCTTAATTTTGCTCAACCAAAATCTCCTAATTTTACCCTAAATCATATTCATAAATGTATTGATGGAAATTTGAAATTTATGAGCACAAAGCTTAACAGTTATGGTGTAGAAATAATTAAAAAATATGCCCCCGATATTCCTGAAAATTACATAGATAAAACAAGATTTGACGAAATCCTGTTAAATCTTTTACTTAATGCAATAGAAGTAATGGAAAACGGAGGGAAATTATATATAACGACATCTTATGAAAAGACCGAAAATGGCAGACAAATTCTTTTAAAAATTCAGGACACCGGAATTGGAATTCCTGCGGAAAATCTTTCGCGGGTATTTGACCCTTTCTTTACCACGAAAGACAATGGAACAGGGTTGGGATTGGCTATTGTTTATCGCGCTGTAATTGACCATGGCGGTAATATAGAGGTCGAAAGCGAAGCGGGTAAAGGAACTACTTTTTTAATATATTTGCCAATATTCTTAAAAGCGTATAGTCACAAATTTTTAACCGTAAAACCATGAAAAATATACTAATTGTTGCAGAGCAAAAACAGATAAAAGAATCATTAAAGGCAATACTTGATGATAAATTTTTTCTGTTTTCCGTTTTAAATTCTCAAGAAGCGCTGCGGATAATAAAAGAAAAACAGATTGACGTTTTAATCTTAGACACTCCCATAAAAGGGATGGATGTTTTGGAATTTATTCAGCAGGCGCGAAGTATTGCTTCCGAAATTATTCCAATAGTTCTTCTTTCTACGTCTGACGAAAGGGCAAGAGAAGAGCTTATGGAAAACAAAGTTTATGAATGGCTCGTCAAACCTTTCCAAAGAAAAGAACTTGCTTATCTTATTTCCAGAGCAAATGAAAGAATTCAGCTTATGAAGAAAATCAAGGTTTTGGAAAATGAAAAAACTCAGCCTAATTTGGAATCAAGGGAAATTTTTGCCGAAAATAAGGATTTCTTACCCGAGGAAGAATTTAGGCGTCTATTCTATTACTATCAAGAGACATTCAGGAAATTTTCCCGCATTTTGACCCATATATTTAAGCCGGAAGAACTATTTGGAATGATTGTAACCACATTGTCTGAAGTTTTTGAAGTAGGGAAATTGGCAATTCTCTTAAAAGAAGAGGGTAATTCTTTTTACAAAATCAAAAATGCTTTGAGGATGAAGAAGGATATTGTGGAAGATTTTAGGGTTAAGGATGCAGACGGAATTGCAGGCTGGCTTTTAAAAAACGGTCAAATATTGACAAAACATAATAAACTGATTCCGTCCCATGTCAAAGAAGAAATGGAACTTTTGGAAGCGGAGATATGTATTCCGTTATTTGACGATAGCGAACTTTTGGGTTTTTTAAGTTTGGGCAAAAAAATTACCGGTGAAGATTTTACTGTTGGTGAATTGAAGTTTTTATACATGATGAGCAACTATACGGCATTGGCTATTCAAAACTCCTGCCTTTATAAGGAAATTATTCAACATAGGGAACATCTTTGCGATATAATGAAAAATATTTCTTCGGGAGTTTTAACTATAGATAAGGAAGGTAAAATAACCTCAATAAATAAATCTGCAAAAGACATTTTTGGAATAAAAGACGATTTAATAGGCAAGAATATTCAAAAAGCCGGTTCTATAATTGCCGACATTATGCTTAGAACTCTTTATGATGAAAAAGCTTATAACAGACATGAGGTAGTGTATCCGGGGAAAAATATTTCTCTGGGTATCAGCACAGTTCCTTTAAAAGATGAAGCTAACAGAATCAAAGGTGCTTTGATGGTTTTTCAGAATATCTCGGAAGTTAAAAGATTGGAAAAAGAATTAAACAAAACAAAAGAAGAAGAATTCTGGAGGGAACTTGCAGGAAGAATGGCTCACGGAGTAAGAAATCCGCTTGTTTCTATCAGCACATTTGCTCAACTTTTGCCTGAAAAAAACCAAGACAAAAGTTTTGTGAAGGATTACCACGAAACGGTTTTAGACAGTGTTTCCAAGTTAAATCATATTGTTGACCGACTGGAAAAACTTTCTGACGCTTCGAAACTTAATCTTTCTATGGAAAACATCAATTCTATTTTGGAAGAAGCTATGGGCCAGTTCCAAGAAGAGTTCAAAAAGCGAAACATAAATCTTAATAAAAATATTGATAGTTCTGTGCCGATGTGTTTGCTTGACGGCGATAAATTGAAAGAAGCCTTTTTAAATCTCATGCAAAACAGTTTGTCTGCTATGCCGATAGGTGGAAGATTAGATGTCGAGACTTCATATGATGATAGCAAGAAACAGGTTCAAATAACATTTAAAGATAACGGTAAAGGCATAGATTTTGAAGATATGTCAAAAGTTTATTCCCCGTTTTTTACGACAGGAACAAAAGGGTTGGGGTTGGGACTTCCTATTGTAAAACAGGTTGTCGAAAAACACGGCGGAAGCAGTAATATATCCTCAATGCCTAATAAAGGAACAACCTTTGACGTATTTATTCCCATTGTCACAGAAAAAGAAGAAGTTCCTATACCTGTTTGTAAATCCGAAGCAGTGCCTATTTATTCTCCCAAGGATTCGCCTGTAACCGAAAAATATTCCGATGGTTGGATAGCTCCCGATATAGAACATGAAGATATAAAAAAAGAAAGTTCAAAGTCTAAATTGGAAGGTAAGTCTGAACAAGAACCTACGGATGTTTCTGCCTCCCCACTGACAGATAAGCCCAATGAGCCAAAAGCTATAGACGTTTCTTCTAAAAAGCAACTATCTTTGGAAGAAGAAGTGTCTTCAATGGAGAAAAAATTGATAATCGATGCTTTGGAAAAAACAGGTGGAGTTAAAATTAAAGCTGCAAAATTATTAAACATAAGTAGACGAATGTTCTCATATAAAATGGAAAAGCTTGGTATAAAATAAGAAAACACATCTGGTTCGATGTTATAAACATATAAGAGGGCGGTTAATAGAAGAAGACATTCATATACTACAAGAAAGGGGAAGCGGATGAAAAAGAAGAACAAAATAATTATTGTGGATGATGAGAAAAGTGTCAGAGAATCCATGAAAATGATTCTAAAGGATTATTACGATTTATTGGTTTTTACCAAAGGTGACGAAATATTAAAAGAATTTAAAGAAGATATGGCTGATGTGGCTTTATTGGATATAAAAATGCCGGGAATGAGCGGGATAGAACTTTTAAAAAAATTAAAAACAATAGATGAAGATATTGAAATAATAATAATTACAGGATATGGTACGTTAGATAGTGCTACGGAAGCGATGCGAAATGGCGCTTCTGCGTATATAAATAAACCGTTCAGTAAGAATAAACTTCTTGAAATTATAGAAGAGAAAATTAAAAAAAGAGGGAAGAATAGAACAAAGAAAAAGAAATTGATAGAGTTGGAAAATGTCCAAAAATCACTTGAGAAAAAGACAAAGGATTTTTATTATTCTACGGTAGATTCTCTTTTAGCGGCAATCAATGCTAAAGACGGTTATACTTCTATTCATTCCGAACAAGTTGCACGTTATGCTTCATTGATACTAGAAGAATGTTCTTCCTTTGTGAAACTTATCCCCGAAGAAAAAAACATATTTCATTATTTGGTTTCTCTGCACGATATCGGGAAAATAGGAGTTCCAGAGAGGATATTAAGTAAAGACGGAGAATTGGATGCTAAAGAATGGAAAATTATTCAAAAACATCCCGATATCGGCTGTTCCATAGTAAGCCCGATATTAAATCCTATGAGCACATTGAAGAAATATATGTGTATAATACAAGACCATCATGAAAAATATGATGGGACAGGATATCCCAAAGGGAAGAAAGGAAACGAAATTCCATTGTTTGCCTGTATAATATCTATTGCGGATGTTTATCATGCTATGCGTTCAGACAGACCATATCGAAAGGCTCTTAGCAAAAAAGAGACTTTAAAAAATCTTAAAGAAGGTAGGGGTACTCATTTTCATCCTGAAATTCTTGACATAGCTTTGAAAGTTTTAGAGAATAGCGGGGATTAATAATAAAGGGAGTCTATACTATTGCATTGTCAAATTAGTTATCGGTCAGACTTCGTCTGCCCAGACGGGTTAGCAGTTTTGTCGTGCCCGAATGCTTAAATCGGGTATCGAATGTTTTAATCGGGCGCCCAGTATGTAGAGATTCCCGCTTAAAAATTGCGGGAATGACACACTATCAGAAATTAATTGGACAGAACACTGTAGTTGCCCATTTACCTGCCCGCTTTCCGTCTCGCCTTTGGCTTGCCGAGGCGGACGCAAGCCTTTGGCTTCGCCGAGAGGCGAGCAGGCGGGTGGACCGTTTACCGTTGCCGATAAATCGGCAACTACTTTATAATTATAACAAGGGGGAATAATAATGAAGAAATTTCTTGCGATGGCTTTTTTTATTTTATTTATTTCAACTGCATATTCTGCAAGTATGCAGGCGCCTTCTATTGGAGCAAGAGCTACGGGGATGGGTGGCGCATTTGTGTCTATTGCAGACGACCCTTCTTCTCTTTTTTACAATCCGGCGGGATTAGGATTATGTGAGGGGACTTTATTTATGAAAGGCGAAGCTTTTATCGCTCCGTATTCATATTATGAAGCAGAAGCCGCGGATAAAGAAAAAAGCACAACGACTGTCCAGATGATACCCAATATTTTTTTTACACATAATTTTAATGATTCTTTTTCTATGGGGTTAGGATATTATGTGCCTTTTGGTTTGGGACAAAGATGGAAAGACGATGCTGCTTTAAACTATAACTCTACTCGTTCGGAAATATCGTTGCAAAATCTTCAAGCAGGGGCCTCTTTTAAATTGACAGATGATTTATTGATAGGCGCGGGTTTAGCAGAAGGCTTTTCAAAAATGAATACCAAATCTTATTCTATTGTTATTCCTGACGGAGGAGTTTTACCCAGTGCGGCGTATGTTAAAACTGAGGGAGAAGGAAGAGGAACATCCGGTAATATCGGTTTTCTGTGGTCGCCTTCTTCTTATGATTGGACAGTAGGCGGTGTTTGGCGAAGCGAAACAAATGTCAAATTCAAAGGTGAGGTTGACATAGGTGGTGCAGGTTTTACTACATTTGACAGAGAAATTTCTATGGATTTCACATTTCCTCAAACAGCATGTTTAGGAGTTAGTTATTCGGGTTTTGACAGATGGCTTTTAAGCGGACAGGTTGATTGGGTAAATTGGTCTAGAATGGATACTATTACTCAAAAATTAGATGACCCTGTAACTCTTTTTAGTCCGCCTGCTACAGTTATTACTACGGATGAAATAGAAATCGCGCGCGATTGGAAAGATAGATATATCTTTAGAATCGGAGCAGAATATGAAGTAACTCCCGAGTTTGCTTTAAGGGGTGGCTATATGTGGGATCCGTCTCCTGTTCCTACGGAAACCCTAGACCCTATGATGTTTGATTTTTCAAGTAACAGATATTTTATAGGCGCGAGTTTCCCTGTATGGACAACGAAGATAGATGTTGCATATGCATATTCTCAAG
>JAGLSL010000026.1 GCA_023135785.1 bacterium | reverse complement strand
TTAGACCTCCTGCCTTGATGTCAAGGCGGGTATTTTGGAGCATTATAACAGATGAATATTTCATAGACAACCGCTTTTTGTTTAGCCGAGGTGTGGGAAACTCATTTCAAAGAGTTTAACGGAGCGAGTGGGGGGTTGACCCGCCATTCCCGCCATTAAAGATTAGGCGGACAGGAAAAACTGGCGAGGTCAATCTTGCCAAAGTTTCTTTAGCGGATTGACAATAAAACAGTATCTTCTTACAATAGGACATGTCAAAAAAAGAATCTATTAGAGAAAGAATTGAATCAGCAGAAGATATGTTGGCTTCGTATAGTTCTAAAAGCAAAAACGCAAAAAGACATTTTAAAGAGAGCAAAGACATTTACCGCAGTGCTTTTCAAAGAGATAGAGATAGAATAATCTATTCCTCGGCTTTCAGAAGACTTCAATATAAAACGCAGGTTTTCCTTATTGATGAAGCCGATTTTTATCGCACACGGCTTACTCATACGATTGAAGTAATGCAACACGCCCGAACTTTGGCAAGAACCTTGAGAGCAAATGAGGATTTAGTGGAAGCTATTGCTCTTGTGCACGATATTGGGCATACGCCTTTTGGACATGCAGGGGAATCAGAATTGCGCGAGCTAATGAAAGATAGCGGTGGGTTTAACCATAATCTTCAAGGTCTTCGCATTGTGGATAAGCTGGAAAAAAGATATGTTGATTTTGACGGTTTAAATCTTACATGGGAAGTGAGAGAAGGTATTGCGCGTCATTTAACTGCTTATGATAAATTTACACCTCCAAAAGAATTTTTACACTTTCCCCAGCCAAGTATAGAAGCTCAAATTGTTTCTGTGGCAGATGAATTGGCTTTTTTGGCGCATGATTTGGACGACGGACTAAGAGTGGGGCTTATAACCGACGATATTTTAAATGAATCTGGTAACCTGCTGTGGAAAAAAGTTTTCACTAAAGCTAAAAAAGAAGTAGGTTCCAAAAATAAAGAACTTATATACCGCAGGTCTGTAAGACATTTAATTGAATATTGCAATGTTAAGGTCCTGACCCAAACCTATGAAAACCTACGAAAGAAAAAAGTAAATAGTTGTCTCGATATTAGGAAATTATCCCATCCTATAGTCGGCTTTGCTAAAGATGAGATAGGGGATTTCAATCAACTGAGAAATATACTTGAGAAAGAAATGTATCTGCATCCCCACGTGCTTTTAATGATAGAAAAAGGCAGGGAAATAATAAGACGGCTATTCAACAAATTCAACGATAAACGCGAACTTCTACCTATAAATGTGCAGGAAAGAATAAGAAAAAACAAAAAGGAAGAATTAATATATATATCGGATTATATCTCAGGTATGACCGACCGTTACGCTATGGATATTTACGATATGATTTTCCAGCCGCACATGAAAATTCTTTCCCAAATAGGTAGGAGATGAAATGTAACCCCCCGCACCATGTAAGGTGCAGGACGAAAACCCAGAACCACGAAGGGTTCTGGGCTGAATCGTCCTAAACCCAACGTGGTTTGGGGCTGGTTCATGGGTAAATAAAGATTCAGGAATAATACATCCCAAATGAATCAATTCAATGTCTCTTCAGGAAAACAGCAAGAACTTGATAAGCGTATGGCGCAACTCGGAGTTAAAGAAAGCGACATGGAAGAAAAATTTATCCGTTCATCCGGTCCCGGCGGGCAAAATGTCAACAAAACCTCAACCTGTGTTGTACTAACCCATATTCCTACAGGGCTTTTTGTCAAATGCCAGGAAACGCGTAGTCAAGTGCTAAACCGTCTCCTTGCGCGAAGACGCCTTCTTGATTTAATCGAAAAAAAGCAAAAGGGCTTTATTGCGGCGGAAAGAAAACGCATTGAAAAAATCCGTAGACAAAAAAGAAGACGCTCAAAAAGAGCCAAAGAAAAAATGCTTGAGGCAAAACACAAACAATCAGAGAAAAAAGCTTTAAGAACTAAAGTAAAAACTCATCCTGAAAATTGATTTGTTGAATGTGGGGGAGTAATGGGAAAATTTTTAAAGAACAAACCTGAAAATGGTAATGCTAAAAAGGAGGAAAATATGTTTTTGAAATATTTTATAGCTCCCGCTGTTGTGGCTTTGATATTATTAGTTGCTCAATTTATTTTGCATCCATTATTAGAGAAGAAAATAATAATGAAGAAGGAGCTATGGTTGGAAAAGAAAGAGGTTTATTGGGAATCAATCTATTTGATTGATAAAAGTTATGATTCACTGGCTTTAAGTAAAGAAGGTTATCCTGGGCACATTCCTACTAAAAACAAACCGAACACACAAGAAATTAATGAAGTTTATAGGAAACTTTTTCTATTGAGTGAGAATGAGGATATACCGGTAATATTTATTAGATTTTTTGATAAAGATTCTAAGTTTTCTGCCGCATTGAGAGGAGAATACATTAAACTGTTAAGAAAAGATTTAGATGGATTCAAAATCAGAACTGATTCAGAGAAAATACCTTTTTTCTATAATACAGAACAACTGGGAGAGTAATTTTAATAATTATCTTCCAAATGGCTAACCAATCCTCCTCACTCTCTTCGCAAACTCCTCTACTTTATAAGCAGGAATGTTTTTGAAGGGACTGCCTATTGATTGCAAAATTTATACTGGACTTTATTTTTAAAATAATTATAATGAAGGTTCTTAAAGTATTTTGTCCACATAAATCGGTATAAAATTGAGTAAAACCTTATATATGGAAGGAGAAGACGATGATTTCTTACAAAAACTTAGGTCTGGTAAATACAAAAGAGATGTTTGCTAAGGCCATGAAAGGCGGATACGCTGTCCCAGCGTATAATTTTAACAATATGGAACAACTGCAGGCTATTGTTACCGCATGCTTGGAAACACAGTCACCGGTTATTCTGCAGGTATCAAGTGGTGCGCGTAAATACGCCGACCAAACTATGCTGACCTATATGGGGCAGGGCGCGGTTGAAATGATGAAGCGTATGGCAGCTGAAAAAGGGTTGAAAGAAATTCCGATTGCGCTGCATCTGGATCATGGTGACACATTTGAATTGTGCAAGAGTTGTATCGATTCAGGATTTTCTTCTGTTATGATAGACGGTTCACATCACCCATTTGAAAAGAATATTGAACTAACCAAGCAGGTTGTTGAATATGCTCACAAATATGATGTCACAGTTGAAGGTGAGTTGGGTATGTTAGCAGGCATTGAAGATGATGTTTCGGCAGAAAAGTCAACTTACACAAAGCCGGAAGAGGTTGTTGAGTTTGTTGAAAAAACAGGCGTTGATTCATTGGCGATATCTATCGGAACATCGCACGGCGCCAACAAATTTAAGCCGGAACAATGCACTAAGAATGAAGATGGGGTTTATATTCCCCCGCCATTGCGTTTTGATATTTTAGAAGCGATTCAGGAAAAACTTCCCGATTTTAACATTGTTCTTCATGGGTCATCTTCGGTTCCGCAGGAAGCGGTCAAGATTATTAATGAGAATGGCGGCGCGTTGAAAGATACTGTAGGGATTCCGGAAGAACAGTTGCGTAAGGCGGCAAAATATAATGTCAACAAGGTCAATATTGACTCGGATGGGCGACTGTGGATGACAGCGGCTATCCGTAAGCATTTTAATGACAAGCCGGGTGATTTTGACCCGAGAAAGTATCTTGGCCCGGCTCGTCAGGCCTTGATGGAAATGTATAAGCATAAGAACGAGGATGTGCTTGGTTCGGCAGGACAGGCATAATTTATCAGAAATGGATCTCCCCGTGCTATCTGCCCGCTTCGCAAGCAGGCGGGAAGCACGGGGTTTCTTTATTTAATTAACCCCTGCAACGTAAACCATCCCGAAGATTTTGGAGAAATTTCTAAAAAATTTTCGGGACACTCTGCGCTTCGATTAAGAGGTAGAGAATAGCAAAGGGGCGGGTTTTACCCGCCCCTTTGTTAGAAATTCATCCTGGTTGGCATATTGTGGATGTTCTTTTATAATAACGCGTAATCATTTTGTTAACTTTCTCTCACTCTCTTCACAAACTCTTCTAACTTCTTTGGGTCTTTTTTGCCTGGGTAGGATTCGACGCCTGAAGAAACATCTACGCCGTAGGGTTGGACTTTCTTGATTGCTTCTACAACATTATCCGGTGTTAAACCGCCTGCCAAGATTATCCGGCCGAATTTTTTGGCTTTGACCGCCAAATCCCAGTTGAATGTTTCGCCTGTGCCTCCATAACCTTCTTGGGAATATGCGTCTAAAAGATATGCAATCGTTTTATATTTAGGAATATTTTTCAATGAATTTCCATTTTTTATTCTAAAAGATTTAATTACTTCTTCTCTGAATTTCAATATATATTCAGGTGATTCATCGCCGTGGAATTGGATCATATTAAGACGGCAGACTTGAAGTATCTCTCTTACTCTTTGTTCTTCTTCGTTAACAAATACTCCTATCTTTAGCACAGATTGCGGAAGTTCATCAATTATTTGGCTGGCATCCACCGCAGTTATTCTTCGCTTGCTTTTGGTAAATACAAACCCGAGCGCATCTACTCCAAGTGATGAGGCAAGAAGCGCGTCTTCCAGATTTGTTATCCCGCAGATTTTAATTTTGGTTTTTAGTCTTTGGTTTTTGGTCATTGTTTGCATTTTGTTTATTGGTGTTTGGTTATTATTTAATTTTCTCATTTTTTATATATTGCTGAATATATTTCCTTACTTTTTTAAAAGCCATAGCTCTATGTGAAATTTTATTTTTGATTTTATCTCCAAGTTCCGCAAATGTTTTGTTATATTCGGGTATAAGAAATATAGGGTCATAGCCGAACCCAGTTTTACCTTGAGGAGCATTTATGATTATTCCTTCTATTGTTCCTTCAAACAGTTCTTTCCCCCCGTCGGGAAATATTAAAGCGGCAATGCATCTAAACCGAGCTGTTCTTTTTTTTTCTGGCACACCTTCCATCATTTTTAATAATTTAACATTATTGTCTGCATAATTTATATTTTCTCCTGCAAAACGCGATGAATATACACCAGGCGCTCCGTTTAAATAATCCACTTCAAGCCCCGAATCGTCTGCTAAGGCGGGTTTTTCGGTCTCTTTCATCCATGCTTCTGCCTTTTTTATTGCATTTTCTTCCAGTGTTTTCCCGTCTTCTTCAACGCAAAGTTCCCGCGAATGTTCATCAAAAGTTATGAATTTAACGGGAATACCTTTTAAGATTTCCCTAATCTCTTTTATTTTATCTCTGTTTTGAGTAGCCAGCACTATTTCCATATTTCTTTTAGAAATTGATTTCACAGATTTCTCAAAGATTACACCGATTAAAAATCAATAATTAAAATCCGTGCAATCAGCGACTAATGATAGCAGAAATTATATCAAAATGATAAACTGATTTTCATCCAAAATTAAAGAACATATAAAAACACGTTGATATAAAGTTGAAATACATTGAAATATGTTCCCGCCTGCCCGCTATGTATTTCTAGGTATTTCCATTTATTTCTATCTATATCTACTAAAATCTTCAATCTGGAATTTTAAATATGAAAAATATTTTATTAGTAAATCCCTGGATATGTGATTTTGCGGCATATGATTTATGGATGAGGCCTGTCGGACTTTTACGAATAGCCTCCCTGCTCAAAGCGCACGGATGTAATCTTTCGTATATTGATTTTTTAAACCGCAATCATCCCAAAATAAAAAATCTGGCGAGAAATGATAGTTTTGGTTGCGGGAAATTTTATAAAAGAAAAATTCAAAAACCGGAGCCAATAAAAGATATCCAGCGTCCTTATTCTATCTATGGGTTACCAGAAGAGCTTGCCATTGAAGAAGTGAAAAATATTCTAAAACCTGACTTTATTTTTATGACTTCGGGAATGACATATTGGTATCCAGGAGTTGAATATACTGCAAAATTTTTGAAAGGAGAATTTCCCGATGTTCCGATTATCTTGGGTGGTATATACGCCACCTTGCTTCCCGAACATGCGAAAAGTTTAGAGGGAATAGATTATGTTATTTCGGGAAGTGATTTGTCCGCGCACCAGACCCGAACCGATACTGGTTCGGGACGGTGCGGGATTTTGCCCCACGATAAAGCCCCGCGTGTAAAGGTGGATACATCTTCGGTTTGTGTGCAGTTGTCCTCAATCTTAGGTCAGAATATCGCATCTCCCAAGTACTATATTTATCCCGAATATAGTCTACTCTCTGATACTTCTTCCCTGGTGGTAGAGACCTCCCAAGGATGCCCTTTTAATTGTTCTTATTGTGGTTCCAAGTTGCTTCATGGACAATTTGTACAAAGGCAACCAAAAGAAGTGGTTGATGAAATTGAGTTTTACCGTGAAAAATATGGGGTTAAAGATATTGCTTTTTATGATGATGCGCTACTGGTAAATGCCGATAAACATATTATTCCCATTCTGGACGGAGTTTTGAGAAGGGGTATTACTGTTAATTTTCATACGCCAAATGGTTTGCATGTCAGGTTTATAGATAAAAAATTAGCTAAAAAACTTAAAGAATCCAATTTTAAAACTATAACATTATCTTTTGAGACGGTTAATCCTATGCGCCAGAAAAACACAGGCGGTAAAGTTACTACCGAAGAATTCAAGGCAGCGGTTGAAAATTTAAAAAGTGTCGGATTTAGCGGTAAAGATATTGGCGTATATCTGATGATAGGAATGCCTCATCAGAAGCAAGAAGAAGTTGAAGAAGGAATTAAATTTTTGCATAATCTTAAAGTTCACATAACACTTGTAACCTATTCTCTTGTTCCCCATACAATGGATGAGAAGATATTAAAAGATGAAGGGATAATAGACGATAATTTAGACCCGCTATGGCATAACGATACGGTTTTATCCATAATGGGCGATAACTTTTCGCTTAGCAGTATAAGGAAATTAAGGAAGAAGGTTTCAGTTCTTAATAGAAAAATACAATAAGAAAGTGTAAAATAAAAACTTGTAACTCGTAATTAACTTCTAAGAAACTAATCAAGATTATTATGAATGCAGAAGAACTATTGGATATGGGCTTGACCTGTCAACTTAAAGGTCAATTGGAAAAAGCGCATGATTATCTAGAACAAGCGCTTGTCCAAGACCCGAAGATAAGAGGCGCGCATTTAGGACTTGGAGATATTAATCTAAAACAAAGTCGGTTCGATATAGCTGAGGAAATGTACACAAAGGAAATTGCTCTTAATCCCCGTTCGGTAAAGGCGCGTATAGAACTTGCAAATGTGAATATTATTAAAGGCGAAGAAGACAAAGCGCTTTTAAATTTTGAAAAGGCGCTTTCTTTATCTTCAAACGATTGGCGCGCTTGTAAAGGTATGGGTTATGTTTATTTTATAAAAGGAGAATTGTCAAAAGCGGCAGGTTGGTTGAAAATGGCTAATGATGAAAAAGAAGAAGACCTTGCTGTTCATTTTTGGCTTACATTAGTATATTTCCGACACGGGCTTACAACCCAAGTGGATACCGAAATAGAGAAGGTGAAAGCTATTTGTCAAAATATAGAGAAATTCACGGATAAACAAGAACCGGTTATCGCTTATGTTTTAGGCAAAGTTGCCGCAATTCAGGGGAAAAATAAAGAAGCGAGCAGACATCTTGAGGATTTTAGAAAGAAGATTAAAATTAAGAACAGAAAAAGGATTGAGTTAGGTTTGATTTATGATGAAATAGATATACTAAGGACATTAGCCGAAGTTTACGATAAATCGGGTGAGCAATCCTTATCCAATACCATCAAAAAAGAAATGGCGGGGTTAATACGATCATAAATTCTGTTTCATATTCACGCCGGCAAATTTTTTCAAGCCGTCCGGTTCTTGAATCCAGCCGTTGTGCAGACCGCATTTACGCATTATTTCTTGGGCCTCTTCATATTCTTCAATTGTAATTCTTCTGCCGAGCTGGTCTGTTTTTTTTATCTTATGGCAGGGGAAATATTGGCTCATTAAACTGATGTATGTTTCTTTGGATAATTCTTCCGCAATAAATTTCATAATCTTTTCCGTTCCTGATATTTTACTGGGCAGGACAAGGTGTCTGATAATCATTCCTCTTTTTATTATGCCATTTTTGTCGATTTGGGCAATACCGACTTGGCGGTGCATTTCTTTTATGGATTGTTGGTTATATAAAGGATAATCAGGCGCGGAAGAATATTTTATTGCAGATTCATTGTCACTATAACGCATATCTGGAAGATAAATATCGACGATGCCGTCAAGTAGTTTTATTATTTCCGGCAGTTCATACCCGCCGGTATTGTAACAAAGCGGGATTTTAAGACCTTTTGGGATTGCGATGTATAGCGCTTTTAAAATTTGGGGGAGTATATGTGTTGGAGTAACAAAATTTATGTTATGACATCCCAAATCTTGCAATCGCAACATATAGTTGGCTAATTCTTCTATCTGGATTTCTCTACCCAATCCGGCTTGGCTGAATTTGTAATTCTGGCAATAGAGACAATTCATATTGCACTCTGAAAAAAAGATTGTGCCGGAACCGTTATGTCCTGAAATAGGAGGTTCTTCACCGTGGTGTTGTATATGGCTGAATACCTTAGGCAGTAGTGCGGTCTTACAAAACCCTTTTTCGCCCTTAATGCGATTTATTTTACATTTGCGCGGACAGATAACGCAGGATTCTAATAATTTAAAAGTTTTTTCAATTACTTTTAATAAGTTCCCATTTCCGTATGATTCTAAATAGATTGGATACATTTTGATTTAGGTTTCAGGGTATCAGATTACAAGGTAATAGGTGTCAGGAAACTAGGACATCAGGTCTCTCTCGGTTCTTATTATTTACCTGATACACTGATATATCTGAACCCTTTATTTTCTTTTTCACAGCGTAAAGGCACCTTCAATATGATTTATTTCTTTTGCTTTTTTTGTCTTATCGAAAAGTATAGCGATTACATCAAATCTACAGTTATAATCTTCACCCTTGTATTTTAGATAAATCTTTGCGGCAAGAATTAACTTTTTTCTTTTTGTATAAGTAACTGCCTCTTCTCCTGTTCCGTATTCTGTAGATGTGCGTGATTTTACTTCTACAAAAACTAAAGTATTGTCTTTAGAAGCGATTATATCTATTTCGCCTCCTTTTACTCTGAAGTTTTGTTCAAGAATGCTATAACCTTTACGGGTTAAAAATTTTACGGCAATGTTCTCCCCAATCTTCCCCGCATCTTTTCTATCCCTTTTTTTAAGGAAAATGGACAATTTGATTTTCTTTAATAAGCTTCTTAACAGGTTCATAAGTTCTCCTATGAATAGAGCAGGGTCCATATACTTGCATGGCTTGGAGATGTTTCCGGGTGCCGTATCCGTTATGTTTATCAAACCCGTATTTGGGGAATAATTTGTGATATTTCTGCATTAATCTATCCCTTGTAACTTTGGCTATTATTGAAGCTGCGCCTATCGAAAAAGATTTCCCGTCGCCTCCTATTATTGGTTTTTGCGATATTTTTATATCAAGAGAGATAGGCCCGTCTATTAACAAAAATTCGGGAGTTCTTTTTAAATTTTTTATGGCCATTAACATTGCCAGACGTGTTGCCTGTAAGATGTTTATTTTTTCTATTGTTCTCTCGCTTACTATTCCAATACCCCAGTCCAGAGCTTCTTTGGTTATCAGTTCAAAGAGTTGTTCTCTTTTGGATGATGAGAGTTTTTTGCTGTCTTTAACCCCTTCTATTTTTTTGAAAGGGGAGAAGATTACCACTGCGGCTACTACGGGACCTGCTAAAGGACCTCTGCCAGCTTCGTCTATACCTGCCACCAACTTTATATCTTTTTGCCACAAGTTTCTTTCATAAACGGTAAGGTCTATTTTTTCAGGCATAAAAATCCCCTTGTTATTCTTTATCTATTGTGATAAAAAATGTTATCAGACGCAACCTTGTTTTGCAAGATGGCACTAATAAATAACAGATTAGCAAACTAATCAGTATTAGGTAAAGAGATGAAGAAGAAACATTTGGGTGAGAGAATAGAAAAGTTCAATCTTGTTTACGATTTCATTGAACGTCTCTTTAAAATATTATTCTTTATTGTATTGATTATTCTGGTGATATGGTTGGTTAAATATCAGGGGCATAGTGTAGATTTGGAAAAAACATTTGATGGATTAATTTCAAAATTCATAGTAATTGAACAAACTGCTCCTATGACAGTAGAATCTAAGCCAATAACTAAGACAATAGATTATCTTGGAATATACCAATTTGGTCAGTTGGTTTTTGCTACTGATAAACCTTACGAAATTAGTGGTAATACTATTCTGTTTGATAAACTTCTACTGAAAGGACGTCCAGATTACGAGAAAAATTTTGTATATGCTGATGCAGAGATTAAAATCACCACCATCAACGAGTATATTGGCCTTCTGGTTTCTGGCGGTTCAGTGGAAGGTCCTGTTTTGCGAGGCGTACAATGTCAGATAGTTCGTAAATGATACTTGTGGTTTTCATAATTCTTTATTTCTACAAGTATCTATCCATCCAGCATCAAGAATCCAGTGTCAAGTTATTTTCTCTTCTTCCCGTCTCTCAAATAATAAAGCTTTGCTCTTTTTACGTTACCTTTTTTCAGGATGCGAATTTCGCTGATTATCGGTGAATGAAGCGGAAATATTCTTTCTACACCTATGCCATGGCTTTCTTTTCTAACAGTGAAGGTTTCTCTTATACCCCCGCCTTTTCTTTTTATCACTATACCTTGAAACGGATAAATTTTTTCTTTTTCTGTAATCTTTTCTTTACTGCCCTTCTTCTTATTTCTTTCTTCTTTAATTATTTCTTTAATTTTTAGCGAAACTTTTACCGTGTCTCCTACTCGAAACCCGGAAATTTCTTCTCTCATTCTCGGTTTTTCTACAGTTTGTCTGATATCTAACATTTTATTGCCCCCTATTAATAATTTTAGTGATTATACCTGAAATGACCCTTATGTGCCTAATCGCTCGGAAAAAGATGAACTCTACTTATTCTTTTTTGATTTCCTTTAACATTTGTTTGTCTTCTTTATTTAATTTAATCACATCAAGAAGTTCGGGTCTTTTTAAATATGTTCTTCTTAAAGCTTCTTTCCTTCTCCATTTAGATATTTCTTCGTGATTGCCCGACAAGAGAATATCGGGAACTTTCATCCCTTCAAATTCTGCGGGTCGCGTATATAATGGTCCTTCCAGAATATTTTGATAGAAGGAATCTAACTTAATTGACTCTTTATTCCCCACAACTTTAGGGATAAGTCTTACTACTGTATCTACAACGGTCATAGCCGCGATTTCTCCTCCGCTTAAAACATAATCACCTACAGATATTTCTTCGTCTATAAGATTTAGTCGGATTCTTTCATCTAAACCCTTGTAATGTCCGCATATAAGAACAAGAGACGACTCTTTTGCCAACTTTTTACTTTTCTTTTCGTTTAGAACTTCACCTTGCGGAGTGAGAAGAATTGTTCTGTTTTTTATTTTTTTCTTTCGGTTATTTTTTTTTATTTTTTTTATCGCTGCATATATAGGCTCTATTTGCATAATCATTCCGGCTCCACCGCCATAAGGAGCATCGTCTGTAACTTTGTGTTTGCCTAATCCGAATTGCCTCAAATCGTGCAGGAATATCTTAACTAGACCTTTTTCTTGAGCTCTTTTTATTATACTTTCTTCAAAAACCCCGCGAAATGTATTCGGGAAAAGAGTGAGTATGTGAATGTCCATATTTCTAAAATTAAATATCAAGAATTAAAAATCAATAATACATATCAAATATTAAATATGCACTTTTAAAAACTTTTTAAATTTTGCATTGTCATTTTTATTTTTGCATTTTTATTTTTGATTTATCAGTAATACTGGGTCTGCTTTTGAGAATATTCTCCACAGTAGGAGTAAGGGTAGCTCCGTTTCCCATCCAGTATTCTAAACGTTCTTTGTTGATATCTACTTTTGCAGGATCTTGATTTGGGTCATAGAGACCGATTTCTTCGATTGATCTGCCGTCTCTTGGAAAACGAACGTCCGCAACTACTATTCTGTAATAACTTTGTTTCTTTTTACCTATTCTTTTTAATCTGATTCTTATTGCCATTATTCCTCCGTTTATGAGTTTAAGCCAATTTAAACATAGTCCTCCAACATTTCCACGAAATGTAACAGGGATGATTTCATCCCCATATCTTGATTTCTATGAAATCAAGGGGGATAGAAACCCTTTTCTTTTCATTTCTGACCCTTTGCCTACCATTCCTTTTATAAATTTTCGAACAGAGTAAAACTGTTTCAATAACTGGTTGATATCCTGAACATTTGTCCCGCTTCCTTTAGCAATTCTTTTTCTTCTGCTGCCGTCTATTATGCGAGGCTCACTTCTTTCTTTCGGAGTCATAGACAAAATTATCGCTTCAATATGTTTATAACGTTCTTCGGAAATGTCCATATTTTTCAAACCAGATCCTGCGGGAAGATAATCCAACATTTTAGACAATGGTCCGATTTTTTTCATCTGTCTAAGTTGCAACAGGAAATCTTCAAGGTCAAGTTTTTCCGATTTTAGTTTTTTTACTAATTTTTCCGCATCATCTTTGTTAACTTCGCTTTCGGCTTTTTCAACTAATGTTAAAATGTCTCCCATCCCCAGTATTCGCGAAGCCATGCGCTCGGGATAAAAGATTTCTAAGTCCTCTGTTTTTTCACCTGCGCCTATAAATTTAATAGGCACACCTGTAACTTTCCTGATTGAGATTGCTGCTCCTCCTCGAGTATCGGTATCCAGTTTAGTAAGGATTACACCTGTTATGCCTAATTTCTCATTAAAGCTCTTTGCAATATTGACTGCGTCTTGTCCTGTCATTGCATCTGCAACGAGCAGAATTTCAGAAGGAGAAACTGCTTTTTTCATTTTTATAAGTTCATCCATCAATTCTTCGTTTATATGGAGTCTTCCCTGAGTATCTATGATTAAAACATCTGCGCTTATTGAACTTGCTTTTTTTACGGCATTTATGGCAATATCAAGCGGTGTTTTTCCTTCCGTGATAACCGGCAATCCCAAATTTTTCCCAAGAAATTGGAGTTGTTCTCTTGCCGCAGGTCTTTGTGTGTCTGTTCCGGCAAGAAGAATACTTTGCTCTTTCTTATTCAAAAACTTTGCCAATTTAGCGCTTGTTGTTGTTTTGCCGCTTCCTTGTAACCCAACCAACATAATAATATTCGGCGGATTTGATGAATGCTTTATTGAGGAGGCTTCTTTCCCAAGCAGCTCTATTAATTTATCGTGGACTATTTTGATTAATTTTTGAGAAGGAGTAATGTTGTTTATAACTTTTTGCCCGACAGCTTCTTGAGCAATATTTTCAATGAATTCTTTCACTATTCGATAGTTCACATCTGCTTCAAGCAGAGCAAGTTGGATTTCTCTCAATCCTTCTTTTATGTTGCTTTCGCTGATTACTCCCTGCCCTCTTAAATTTTTAAAAATTGTTTGTAATTTATCGGTTAAATTCTGAAACATTTTTTCTATTCCTTTTTATCCGCTGAGTCATTTAGCTGTGAATCTCCTGTGGGGTGGGTAGTCGTTATTCTGTAAATTATCTCGCCTTGCCTGGTCATACCGAGTTCTTTTCTGGCAATTTTTTCAATATATAATGGGTCTGTTTTCAATTTTTCAATCTCTATTTTTAGATTTTCATTTTCTTTCTCTAATTCGTTTATTTGAATGTTTAAAGCTTCGTAGTCTTCTTGGTATCTTACAAGCGTCGAATAATTGGGGATTAGAAGATACATTAAAAACCCCCCTAAAAAGACAAACGCTATTACCCAAACCCATTTTTTATCATTTCCCCTCTTTCTCATAATTCGAAAGATTTCCTACCTGCGTATATTGCATTGGTACCCAATTCTTCTTCTATTCTCAAAAGTTGATTATATTTGCAAGTACGTTCAGAGCGACATGGGGCACCAGTTTTGATTTTTCCAGCGCCTGTGGCAACAACCAAATCTGCAATGAAAGAATCTTCCGTTTCGCCGGAACGGTGCGATACTAATGATGTATATCCTGCTTGTTTTGCGATTTTAATGGTATCCAACGTTTCGGTCAATGTCCCTATCTGGTTAAGTTTTATGAGAATGGAATTAGCTACTTTCATTTGTATCCCTTTGTTTAATCTTACGGGATTTGTGACGAACAAATCATCTCCTATGAGGCGGATTTTGCCTCCTAATTTTTCGGTCATTAACTTCCATCCGTCCCAATCATCTTCTGCTAATCCGTCTTCAATAAATAATATCGGATATTTTTCTACCAGTGAGCTGTAGTAATCTGACATTTCCTCTGCGGATAAGGTTTTCCCTTCGCTTTCTAACACATATTTACCATCTTTAAATAGGCTGGAAGCTGCAACATCCAAACCTAAGTTAATATCTTTTCCTTCTGTGTACCCGGCATTTTTAATGGCGTCGATTATTATTTTTATTGCATCTTCGTTTGATGCGAGGTTAGGGGCGAATCCGCCTTCATCTCCCACGGCTGAGGAAAGTTTCTTTGCTTGCAATACACCTTTTAAGGTTTGATAAACTTCTGCCGCCATGCGCATTGCTTCTTTGAAAGAAGAAGCGCCGGTGGGAACTATCATAAATTCTTGTATGTCAACATTATTATCGGCATGCATCCCGCCGTTTAATATGTTTAAACATGGCGCAGGCAAAAGGTTTGAATTTACGTTGAGATACTTATAAAGCGGAAGTTTTTTTTCTATTGCGGCGGCTCGAGCACAAGCCATAGAAACACCCAAGATTGCGTTTGCGCCCAATTTGCCTTTATTTGGTGTGCCGTCTAACTTTATAAGAAATTCGTCTATTTCTCTTTGTGAAGTAACGTCTTTTCCTTTTAGTTCAGGCGATATTATCTTATTTATGTTATTTACGGCTTTTGTTACTCCTTTTCCTTTAAATCTTGTTTTATCACCGTCTCGCAGTTCCAATGCTTCGTGTTCGCCGGTAGAAGCGCCTGAAGGAACATCGGCTCTGCCTATTGTTCCCGATGAAAGTTTTACTTCTGCTTCAACCGTTGGGTTGCCTCTTGAATCCAAAATCTCTCTTGCCTTAACTTCGACTATACTGTTCATAGATTAACCTCCATATTTTTAAAATCAACTGTTTCCACTTTTAAATAAACTCCTTAGCTTCCGTTGATTACTTGTCTGTTTCAACACTATGTTTAGTAAGGCAAAAAATGTTGGACTTTCGAGTCTAACGGAAACTGGGATTATACTAACAGAGCATACCGATGTCAAAACTCCTATTGTATGAAAAAATTGGTATGGAAAGTTACATATGTAACTCCAGGATGTCTTTATCTTTTAAGATATGGTTTCTTTCGACCCTTTGCCCCGAATAATTCCCTTCATCCCAAAGACGAGCAAATTTTAAATTTGTGAAATCTTTATGCACGGCAATTGCAACTTCGTGGACGTTTGAGCCCTTTTTCATAACAAAGGGTTCTCCTTTCTCAAACGGTTTACCAGGTTGTTTTGTATATACTCTTATAACTTCTAATGTATGGAACACTTTGCGTTTTAAGTCTCCCCAGTTTTCTTTTAAAGCAGAAATGCTAAAAATAGAAGTAAAATCAT
The DNA here is from genome assembly GCA_023135785.1 of bacterium. Classification (NCBI taxonomy): domain Bacteria; species bacterium. The sequence goes on along the minus strand of JAGLSL010000026.1, from coordinate 6,079 downwards.
TTCCATACAATTCTTTCAACACATTAAGCTGTGTTAACGCTTCCGAAAAATCGTTTTTATTGCCTATAAGTAAGCATTTTTTAGGGAGTAATCCCTCCGCTTTTTCATTTTTCAACGATATTAATTTCGATTTAAGTATCTCGGTTATTTCTTCGACTTGTTCTAAAATGTCTTCTTGAGCCAAATCGACTATCAATATCACCATATCTGCTTCTCTGATGAGCGGGAACAAATACCTTTCTGTAAAAGTTTTTGTTATTGACGGAGTGTCGATAAGCTGGATTTTAATATCTTCAAACTTCATCATTCCCATGATTGGCTTTCTTGTGGCGAAAGGATATTCGGTTACAGGAGAATTGGCATTTGTTAGCCCCGATATAATATGCGATTTTCCGACATTGGGTTTTCCGATTAATATTACTTGCCCTGCACCTTCTTTATCTATATGAGATAAGGAATCCGACTCTTTCTTGACGGATTTTTTCTGACTAATCTTGTTTAACTTGGAGATTTTTGTTTTCAGATCTCCTTGAAGTCTTTCCGTGCCTTTATGTTTCGGCATAATAGCTAACATTTTCTTCAGTGCTTCTATTTTTTCAGAATATGTTTTGGCTTGTTTATATTCTTTGTCTGCTTCGTGATATTGAGGGGTAAGATTAGCTGGCATCGCAACTCCTAAATTAAATATAAAAAATCAAACATCAAAAATACATATCAAAGTGTAAAAAGAAATAAATCACAAATTACAATAAACAAACCACAAATAATACACAATGACCCAAGGATCGAAATTCTACACAGTGATAGATGCTTGAGTATCAGGTTTTGGTAATTTTGATTTGTTTGTAATTTTTAAGTATTTGATTTGTCATTTTACTTTTTACATTTTAATTTTTAAATTGATGACCCTATTCTCCCGAGATTTTTTTATTCAGTTTTATAATTTTGTCTTGCGCAAAGTTTTTTTCTTCCGGAAAATCCAATAATTTGGTATATATGTTTTTTGCCTGAATCAATTTAGCTTCCTCTTCCAAAATTTCAGCGGCTCTTTTGTAGGAACTTATAGCCAGTTTAGTATAAGAAGGGTACAAATATGACACTTTAAGGTATTCAAAACATGCGCTCGAAAATTCGTTTAATTTATCAAAGGTTTTGCCTATTTCATATTGGCAGTTTGCTTTTAGATAATCCGGAGCGTTTGTATTTATTGCTTTTCTTAAATAATCCAGTGTTTCGTATAATTTTCCCGTGTTTTGAAGCGAAAGCCCTGTTTTGTATAAGGCTTCGGGGATAAGTTGACTTTTCGGATAATTTTGGATGAAAGCCGAATAAAGCGGATAAGCTTCGTCCCATTTTTCTTGCATATATAAGCATTCAGCTATTCTAAACTGCGCGTCTTTTTTCTCCCATGAGTCTGCTTTAATTTTTGTGAATGCCTCTATTGCCTCCGCAAAATTTTGTTGATGATAATAAGTCCAACCTATCCAGTAATAAGCTTCAGATACCAATTTATGGCCTGGCATTTTTGCTGTAAGCATAACAAAATATTTTCTTGCCTCGTTGTAATCTTCTCTGCCATAGTGATAATAGGCAGTTTGTAGATAAACTTCTGCTATGAATTTACCGTTAGGGAACTCTGTCTCATATTTCCCCAAATAGGATAGGGCCTCGGCATCATTGCCCATTTTAAAACAAGTTGATGCGATAGAGTAATATGATTCATCTTCTCTTTCCCCTTTTGTATAAATGTTGAGAATTTTTTGGAAAGTATTTTTTGCCTCGGCATAGTTTTTAAGGTTGTAATGGCAGTTTCCTATTTGGTAGAGTGCTTCTTCGCAAGATTGAGTGTTGGGAAATTCATCCAAAATTCTCTGGTAAGATTTTATAGCTTCTTCGTATTTACCTTTCCTGAAATAGCACCATCCTGTCCAATATAGCGCCTCCGGTATAAGAGCCGAATTTTTCCATTTTTCCTGAATGCTTTGCAGAATATATATGGCTTCGTTAAATTTTGCCTCTTGATAAAAACTTAACGCAGTTTTAAATATTGCGTCCACAACTATTGGATGTTTGGGAAATTTTTCTTCTATGTCTTGAAAATATCTTCTAGCGCTTGAAAAGTTTTTTTCTTCCAAAAAAAGCTCGCCCAAACGCAAAAGAGAAAACGGAACCAATTTGCTTTGTGGATATTTTGACATAAGATTTTCAAGAGTAAGCAAAGAGTCAGCCCTATTGCCTAATGCCTGATAACAAAGGGCTTTTTGAAACATAACGTCATCGGAAATTTCCATGTCGAAAGCGTCTTCTGCAATTTGATTATATCTCTCTAAAGCTTTTTCAAAGTTGCCTTCTTTAAAAAGAGTGTTGCCTATCCAATATATAATTTCCGCATTTTTGGGATGCTTAGAGTAGTTCTCATTAAATAAAGAAAATATTTCCCCTGCGTTTTTATATTGTTGTTGTTTATAGAAACTAACCCCCAAATCTATAAGCACGTTGTCCATTTTTTTGTAATCAGGGTATTCTTTTTTTATTTTTGAATAATATTCAATCGCTTTGGGAAAATTATTTTCCGAATAATGAAAAACGCCCAACTGGTAAAACGCTTCTGGCATTAAACTGCTTTCGGGGAATTCATCTATAATTCTCTGAAGCGTCTGGATGCTTTTTTTCTGTTTGCCGATAGCTTTATAGCAATTAGAAAGAGCAAGAAGGGTTTCATCAACCCACTGGCTATCTTTGTATTGCCTTAAAAATCTCTCATATATTCTTATAGCTCTGCTAAAATCCGTTTGTTTCATATAGACACTGCCGGAGTAATAACGAGATGCTGGGATGACATTGCTTCTTGGGAATTTACGTGCAAGGGCTGAAAATGTTTTTAGACTCTCGTCAAAATTTTCTTCTTCAAATTGACAAATACCTATGCTGTATAAAGCAAGGGGTGCAAAATCGCTTCGGGGGAAATTCGATAAAATTTCTTGATAATATTGCTTGGCTTTTTCCCAGTCTTTGATTGAAGAATATGCTTTCCCTAATGAATATAAAGCTTGGTCCACAAGTGTTTGTCCCTGTGAAACCATTGTAAAGTTGTTGATGGCTTCGGGGATATTGTTCTCTTTACATAATATTTCTCCTGTCAGAATATAAATTGAAGGTAGCAGCGCTGAGTTGGGAAATTTATCTGTAAAATTTTTTAATGTGGAACGGGCTTCGATAAATTTTTCCTGCTGTAGTTGAGAATATGCAAGAGTTTGATAAGCGTATTCTATGTATTGATTTTGGGAATATAACAAAATAACCTTTTGCAAAACTTCTTCGGATTCTTTAAAACGATTTTCTTTTACGAGAGTTTCTCCAAGCCAATAGTAAGCATCGCCGATAAAGGGGGAATGGGGATATTGTTTTATGAATATCTCCAAAGAGTCGATGGCCATAGAGTACAAACCATCGTCATGGAATTTTTTTGCAACAGAGAAATCTCCCCTTTCACTTGCAGTAATGCATAATGGAAAGATAAGAGAAAAAATTAAAACAATAAGAAACGCCTTAATTTTCATATTAGTATCAATATTTCAAGAGATCCTTTTTTTGGAGACGGATTTATTAATGGGTTTTATTTTCTTGGGGGTTAATATGTTTTCTATGATTTTCCCAGTATGCGATTTCTTGCATAAGCTAACTTCTTTTGGTGTTCCTTTTGCTACAATTTTGCCGCCTTTATCTCCGCCTTCTGGACCGAGGTCTATAATATAATCCGCAATTTTTATCACATCGGGATTATGCTCTATAACTATTAGGGTATTCCCCTTGTCTACAAGCCGATTAAGAACTTTAAGTAATTTGTCTGTATCCGCAAAGTGAAGACCCGTAGTCGGCTCGTCTAAAATATACAGCGTATTTCCGGTTGCCACTTTACTCAATTCCTTAGCCAATTTTATCCTTTGCGCTTCTCCGCCGGAAAGAGTTGTGGCTGATTGCCCCAATTTTATGTATCCGAGTCCCACATCATGCAGAGTTTGTAATTTCCTTTGAATAACAGGAATATTCTCCAAAAACTTCAATGCTTCTTCAACACTCATACTCAAAACTTCGGCGATGTTTTTACCTTTATATTTAACCTCTAATGTCTCGTTATTATATCTTTTTCCTTTGCATAATTCACAAGTAACATATACGTCGGGTAGGAAATGCATTTCTATTTTTAATAATCCTTCACCGTTACATTTTTCGCATCTTCCTCCTTTTACGTTAAACGAGAAACGCCCAGGTTTATATCCTCTTATTCGCGCTGTTTTTATTTTTGAAAAAATTTCTCTTATCGGACCGAATGTATCAGTATAAGTTGCGGGATTGGAGCGAGGCGTTCTACCGATAGGCTCTTGCGTGATGTTTATTACTTTATCAATTTTGTCTGCACCCGTTATTTTGTCATGCTTGCCGACTTTTATTTTTGAATGATATAGTATTTTTGCCAGACCTTTAAAAAGGATTTCGTCTATTAGGGTTGACTTGCCTGAACCTGAAACGCCAGTTATACATATAAATAATCCTAGTGGAAACTTTACATTTATATTTTTTAAATTATGTTCTTGCGCCCCCCAAATTTCAAGATATCCTTTTTTAGGAATTCTATTTTTTTCAGGGACAGGAATAGTTAATTCTTTTTTTAAGTATTTCCCTGTTAAAGAATTTTTTGACTGCATTATTTCTTTTGGTGTTCCTTGCGCTACGATTTCACCTCCGTATTCTCCTGCGCCGGGTCCTAAATCGATTATATGGTCGGCAGATTTTATGGTGTTCTCGTCGTGTTCGACTATAATTATAGTATTGCCCAAATCGCGCAAATTTTTTAAGGTGGTTATTAATCTGCTCGTGTCTCTTTGGTGAAGTCCTACGGTGGGTTCGTCTAAAATATATAACACTCCCACTAAGGAAGAACCTATTTGAGTTGCAAGACGGGTTCTTGCGGTTTCGCCTCCGGAAAGCGTCTCTGCTTTTCTTTCTAATGATATGTAATCAAGCCCTACATTCATTAAAAATGTTAATCGCGCTTTTATTTCTTTCAGTATTTGATGTGCGATTAATTCTTCTTGAGAAGTTAAATCTAAATTTTCAAAAAACCTCAAAACTTTTTCTATGGTTAACGAAGTAACTTCAGATATGGTTTTATTTTTTATTTTTACCGATAATGCTTCTTTTTTTAAACGTTGCCCCCCGCATTCTGGGCAAGTTTTGAGGATTATATATTTTCTATAAATTTCTGCTTTAACATATTCTGAATCAGTATCGTGGTATCTTCTTTCTATATTACCGACTACTCCTTCAAAAGCGTCTTCATAAGAATGCAGTTGCCCTGCTCTTTCAACATCGAATTGCACTAATTCTTCGCCGGAACCATATAAAATTATCTTCCTGATATTTTCATCTAAATCCTTAAACGGTGTATTTAGATTGAATCTATAATGATATGACAACGACTCAAGTATGGTTGAAAAATTGCTACTGACAGAATTTTTCCATCTGTGCATTTTTGTGGTTACAGGGTTATGCCATGGCTCTATCGCGCCCTCATTAATAGATTTGTTCTTATCGGGCACTATCAAATCCTCGTCTACTTCCATCTTTTCTCCCAACCCGTGGCATTGCTGGCAGGCGCCGTAAGGAGAATTAAAAGAAAACATTCGGGGAGCAAGTTCGGGGTAAGATATATCACAATGCGGGCAAGAAAACTTTTGCGAAAAGAGTTTTTCCTCGGTAGTTTTTTTATTTTTTACCACTATAAGCACTAAACCTTCAGACAATTTTAGTGCTGTTTCAACGGAATCAGCAATATAGGGCTTGTTATCCGATTTTACGACTAATCTGTCGATTACGACTTCAATGTTATGCTTCTTGTTTTTGTCTATTCCTATGTCTTCTTCTAAATCATGAATAATTCCGTCTATGCGAACTCTTACATATCCTTCTTGCTGTATTTTTTCCAAAAGCGCGGTATATTCCCCTTTTCTACCTCTGACAAGCGGCGCAAGGACTTGTATTTTTGTCGCCGACGCTCCAAAGCTTTGGCGACGGAGCG
>JAGLSL010000025.1 GCA_023135785.1 bacterium | reverse complement strand
TTCCAATATGTTATGGACTCTTACATACACTTGAAATAGAAGAGAAAATATCTTATATAGTAGATGCAGTGAAGAGAATAATAAATAGAGATAAAAATGATTGATTACACGAAATACCGATTGAAATCAAAGGAAGAACTCAATGAAATTCTTTCCGGGTTTTCAAGTATTTTTGTTATATCGTGCTTAAAATGCTACAAGGAATTTCAGGTTGTAGGCGAACCCGAATGTAATAATTTAAAGGAATATATAAAAGAGCAGGGAATTGATATTGCGGGATGCCTTGAGCAGGACTTTTTATGCAATAATTATCTAACGGAAAAAAAATTAAAAGAATTACCTGTTAATGATGCAGAGGCGATAGGTGTTATATCCTGCGGTTTGGGGATTCAGAATATTGCGAAATTATTGGAAGGTAAAAAAGTTTTAGCTCTTGCCGATTCTTTTCCTCAAAGCGGAAATGCAACAAGTATTGTCGGTTATCACGGCATAGCGCTTGAGAGCGAAAAATGTTCTGCGTGCGGTGAGTGTTATTTAAATATTACAGGCGGGATTTGTCCTGTGGTGGATTGCGCCAAGAGCTTGCTTAATGGTCCCTGCGGCGGCGCAAAAAACGGGAAATGTGAAGTAAACCCTAATCTTGATTGCGCATGGGATAAGATATACCAACGACTAAAAAATCAAGGCAGAGAATTTGCAAATAAACCCAGCCCCTGCGCGCAGGGGCTGAGTAAAATAGAAATAAGAGATTACGGGAAATTCAAATTTGAAGAGAAGAAGAAACTTTCTCTATCTAATCAGGCGAGAAGAAACGAATCTTTTTACGGCGGTGTTTATCCTTTAAAGAAAAAAGAAGAGACACAGGATATTCCTGTTTCTAATTTTATTGAACCGCAAAAAGTGGCTATATTTTTATCTCAGCATACAGGTTCTCCTGCTTTAGCTTTGGTAAAAGTCGGCGATACAGTAAAGATTGGGCAAAAAATAGCAAAAAGCACGGGACTAATATCTTCATCGATTCATTCCAGTGTCAGCGGTAAAGTGATTGCTTTTAAAAAAATAATACATCCCTCTATATTAAAATCTCTTCCGGCAATAATAATTGAAAATAACGGTTTGGATGAATTTGATCCCTTAATAAAATCGATTTCAGATTGGGAAACTATGCCAAAAGAATCGTTGCTCGAAATATTACAAGACAAAGGAATTGTCGGATTAGGCGGTGCTATGTTTCCCACGCATGTTAAGCTTTCTCCTCCAAAACCTATCGATACTTTACTTATAAACGGTTGTGAATGTGAACCGTGTCTAAACGCAGATAATAGAGTAATGGTTGAGTATTCTGAACAAATTATGAAAGGTATCAGTATTGTAAGGAAACTACTCGGCATAGAAAATGTTGTCATAGGTATAGAAGAAAATAAACCCGAAGCGATTGAAGTTTTTAAGAAATTACCAAATATTAAAGTAGAATCTCTTAAGACCAAATATCCTCAGGGCGCAGAAAAAATATTAGTGAAAAGAGTACTTGGCAGAGAAGTGCCTGAAGGGGGACTGCCTCTTAATGTGGGAGTTGTAGTTTCCAATGTGAGCACAATTTTTGCAATCTATCAGGCAATTTTTGAAGGGTTGCCCCTGATTCAAAGAGTACTTACGATTTCTGGTGATGATATAGTGCGAAGCGGTAATTTTATGGTGAAAATAGGAACTACTTTAAATGATATAGTAAAATTTTGTTTTAAAGGCGACAAGGAAAAACTTTTTGAAGATTATAATGTAAAAATGGGCGGTCCGATGATGGGTGTAAACCAGACAAGTCTTGATTCAAGTGTCATCAAAGGCACAACCGGTTTCACTTTCTTAAAGAAAAGTGTCGTTGAATATTCGGAAGAACGCGCCTGTATAAAATGTGGCAACTGTGTGGAAGTTTGTCCCATGGAACTTGAGCCGTTATATTATGCCTATTATGGACAGAAAAAAATGTGGAATGAAATGCAAACCCTGAACCAGAGCAAGCTCGGTTCAGGGCAAGGTCATAATATTGCTGATTGCATGGAATGTGGCTCGTGTGAATATGTCTGTTCATCAAAAATAAGTCTTTTAAGTTTAATAAAGAAGGCAAAGAAATTTAAAAAATGATTGCGGAGATTCTAAAAACGATTACAGAGATTCACCAAAATAATCGTTGTAATCTATTTTTAATTAATCGCTGTAATCATAATACGTGAGCCCCGATTTTGTCGGGATAAACTCCGCGAACAATTATGTTAATAACAAAATTAAAAAATAAGGAAGAATTACTTCCGCTTCTGGATAAAAAACCGTTTATTATAAAGTGCTTCGGTTGCAAAGAAGTGTCTTTTCCTGAAGATGAGATTGAAGAGTTAATAAAAGAGAATGAGAGCAAGATAATCGGCTCGGCTCGTCTGGATTATCTATGCAGGGAAGAATTCAGTAAGCTCTATTTGGAGAAATATAGTGAGCAGATTAAAAAATCTGACTCAATTATCGTTTTTTCCTGTGGTGTGGGTGTGCAGGTTATCGCTAAACTTTGTCCTGAAAAGGAAGTGTTCGCAGGGTGTGATACTTATTATATGGATGGGTTTCAAGGCCTATCAGCCCAAAATTTTAACTGTGAACAATGTGGGCAATGTTATCTGAACTATACTGGCGGTCTTTGTCCGATTACTGTCTGTGCTAAAGGATTACTTAATGGTCCATGTGGCGGCGCCAAAAACGGTAAATGTGAAGTAAGCCCGGAAATGGATTGCGGTTGGGAATTAATATATAAAAGATTGAGTAATCTGAAAAGTAAAAAAACAATAAAGGACCAAAAAGTTCTGGTTAGAGACTATAAACTGATTTCAGATGAATTAAGTTATAATAAAGACGATATTAAAGGGGAATAAAATGGATTTTTATAAAAAAATACAAAACGGACAATTTGTAATTACTTCTGAAATCGGTCCGCCTAAAGGCGTGGAAGTAGAAGAAATTTTTAAGGAAGCTGATATCCTGAAAGAGAAAGTAGATGCCGTTAATGTTACCGATTTGCAGAGTTCGGTGATGAAGTTGGGCTCTCTTGCAGTATGTCGTCTGCTTATTGAAAGAGGTTTAGAGCCGATATTCCAGATTACCTGCCGCGATAGAAATAGATTAGCTTTACAATCGGATTTACTTTCCGCTTATGTATTGGGGGTAAGAAATGTTCTTGTTCTTACCGGTGACCATCCCGTTTTGGGAGACCACCCTCAAGCAAAACCCGTATTTGACCTTGATTCTGTAAGTTTATTAAAAGCAGCATCTACTCTTATGCAAGGCAAGGATATGGTTGGTAATGAACTTGCAGGTAAACCAGAATTTCTTCTTGGCGCAGTTGTTAATCCCGGAGCCGACCCTTTAGAACCACAGATTATTAAGATGGAAAAGAAGATACAAGAAGGCGCTAAATTTTTCCAGACACAAGCGATTTATGATTTAAAGAGCTTTGAAAATTTCATGAATATAGTAAAAAAATTCAATGTTCCCGTTCTTGGCGGAATAGTTCTTTTAAAATCCGCCGGTATGGCGAAATTTATGAATGAAAAAGTCGCTGGAATAAGCATTCCCGAAAAATATATCACAATGATGGCAGAGGCAAGCAAAGAAGATAGACCCAAAGTCAGTATCCAAATAGCTGCAGAGCTGATAAAAGGAATGAAAAATCTCTGCCAGGGCATACATCTGATGCCTCTTGGCTGGGGAAAACATGTTCCGGCTGTTTTGGAACAAGCAGGATTTTGATTAACGAGATTGCTACCCCTGAACCACGTTGGGTTCAGGGTCGCAATGACAATTTCAATGAAATTGCTACACAAATTCAACTGTCATTGCGAGGAGTCGAAGACGACGAAAAGACGGAGTATACGGACTCTTCGTTTCATATATGAACTAATTCTTCTTTATAACCTGACTTTGCGGCAAGAAGAGCATCCTTGCGGTTGAACTCAAGCGCTTCCTTGAGGGTAACTTTTAAACTTTCCAACAATTCTTCTTTTGTTTTTTCTTGGCAGTTGACACCCGAAACTTCTTCAATCCAACCTATCCACCAATTTCCATCTTGTTTTGTTACCGCAGTATATGTATTTTGCACATTTTCTCCCGTTCTTGTTGCTTGAAATTTATCCAATTTATAGCTACATAATTATATCATAAGAATCATTGTTATTGGGCTTTAAAAAGCAGGATTTAATGTCTATATCTACGAAAAAGTCCCGACAAACGACGGCGGACTTTCACCCCGTTAGAAAGATGCTTTGCTTGCTCTGATGATACCTGTATTGCGGGGTATAGAATAAAAACGGTTAGCGTAAAGGTAAAACGGTTGTCGGTTATAGAGGGAAATAAAATGGGATATGGATAACTTGTTATATGTATATAAGTTCAATACTTAGTCAAGCAACTTTCTGCAAAGTGTTTACAAATTCTCTGTCAGTAAGCGGGAGAGGTAATGACTTGCCATCCTGATGATAGAGCTTTATTGTTTCTTCTATAATCTGGCACAATTCGTCGAAAACTTCATGCTCATTATTTCCATGGCAACCTCCATAGAAAAGCTCTGGACAACTGCCTATGAAACACTTATCCTTTGCAGACCATTCCACAATTTTTACATATTTAGCTTCCTCACTCATCTTTTAATCTCCCCTATGGCAAGGCGCACAGCTTTTTCTTGATAGTGCTTTGCGTCATCACCTTCTTTTCCTGAAATAGTAATTGGCTTAGTTACATTTGAATGAACAAAATTTCGATGGTCGCCTTTGCCTCCTCTGTTAATAAATCCAGCCCTTTGTAAATCTCTCATTAGGTCTTTAATTTTCCTGGGCATATTCTATTATTTCTCTGTGAGTTTAGCAACTTCGAGAATTCTTTGAAGTCGGGATGTAGTTCTAGTTTTGCCATAAACCATCCTTCTATTGATTTCTATAGCTTCAATTCGCTCAAGTGGTGTTTTTGAGAGCCAGAATTGCTTTTCTTCTTCAATATTGTCTAATGAGGTAACGGTTATAATCTTTTTGTTAATTTGTGGTAGTTTATCCATAGGCTATCTTCCTTATAGATAGCGTAATTATATCATAATATCATTGATTTTGAACCACGAAAAAGTCCCGACAAATGACGGCGGTCTTTCACCCCGTTAGAAGTAGGAATTGCCTTTGGCATTTCCGTACGGTCACCTAAAGGTGACCTATTTCTAACGTGGTTCATTAGGGCAAGCGATTATTGCGGGGTATAAAATAAAGACGGTTAGCGTAAAGAAAATGACGGTCCGATGACTCTGTATCGGACTCCTTCGGAGTTTGCGGTTAGCGGGAAAATAGAATTAGCGTGTCATTGCGAGCCAAAAGCGAAGCAATCCCTGAGATTGCCACGCTCACTATGTTCGCTCGCAATGACAATTGTGTGTAGTTGCTATTAAATCATTTTTTTTTGACTTCTTTTTGCATATCTTATATATTAGGCTTTCAATAATTTCAAAATAACACCTCTGAACCATTCGTTTTACTCAGGTACGGGGCAAGAAAAGGAGATGGTTATGAATAAATATGTTGTAGCAGTGGTTTTGGCAATAAGTTTGTTATCGTTCGGATTGGTGTTTGCGGCGGATGAAAAGTTGACAACTCCTTCCGAAAAATTAAGTTATATGATGGGAATGGATATAGGAACATTTTTAAAGGAAGTCCCAAGGGAAATTGATTTTGAAATTTTTACCCGTGGCGTTAAAGATGTTTATAATGGAGAACAAACACTTCTTACACAAGAAGAAGCAGAGCAGATTAAACAAGCATTTGTTAAAGAAATGCAAACGGAGGCTATTCTAAAAATGAATGAAATAAAAGAGAAGAACAAGAAAGATGGAGAGATGTTTCTTGCAGAGAATAAAAATAAAGAGGGAGTTATTACAACGGCAAGCGGTTTACAATATATCGTTCTGACAAAAGGAACCGGTCTTTCTCCCAAAATAGACGACAAAGTCAAAGTGCATTATTCAGGAACGCTACTCGACGGAACAGAATTTGACAGCTCTTACAAACGCGGAGAACCTGTTACATTTCCGCTTAACGGTGTGATTGCAGGTTGGGGAGAAGCATTACAACTTATGAATGTAGGGGGTAAAAATCGTTTGTTTATTCCTTCAGAACTTGCATATGGAGAGCAAGGATCCGGCCCGATTGGTTCGAATTCTATGTTGATATTTGAAGTAGAATTATTAGGTATTGAGAATCCTAACCCTGTTGCGAAATAGTTTATTTCCCCACACCAAAATTTTTGGTGTGGGGTTTTTTTTAATCGGAATGCTGAAATCTCATCAGCAAGTTCAATAGTTGAAAAAGTTTTAGATTTAGCCAAAGAGAAGAAAGCGTTCCAATAAAAAAAGAAATAAGAGCGATGTGCAAGATTTTGGGTTTTGATTCCTTGTATATGGCAAACGAAGGCAAAGTTGTTGCAGTTGTATCAAAAAAAGATGCTGATATTATTTTGAAAGCTATGAAGCTGTTTCTTTTAGGTAGAAACAGCCAAATTATAGGTGAGATAATCAATACTCTCAAACGAAAAGTCATAGTAAAAACAAAAATTGGCGGAACTCGTATCATAGAGATACCTGTCTCTTCTCAATTACCGCGAATTTGTTGATTTCATTTATAATTGGGCACATGAAAAGGCAACCTTCCAAACTACAAATAAAGGGTTTTATTCAAAACTCGCTTCTTGATTGGGACGGGAAAATTAAATGAAAAATACTCTGCAGAATAATCTGCCTAAAATAAGATTACCTTCCAATACCAGAAAATATGAAGAACTGATAGATATCATCAAGGAAGCAAACTTAAATACTGTATGCCAAGAAGCAAATTGTCCGAATATTTTTAATTGTTTTTCCAGGGGCACTCTAACGTTTATGATTCTTGGCAATATATGCACGAGAAATTGTTCTTATTGTAGTGTTAAAACAGGAAAACCTTTTGCTCCTGATAAGACTGAACCCTCAAAGATTGCGGGTATTATTAAAAAATTAAAACTTGATTATGTGGTAATTACTTGTGTAACAAGAGATGATTTAAGCGATGGTGGCTCAAATGTCTTTGCCGCAACGGTTAGAGAGATAAAAAACAAAAATCCTAACTGTAAAATCGAACTTTTAATTTCTGACCTGAATGGAAATTGGAAAGTTCTAAAAAAAATTATCGCTGCAAATCCCCAGGTAATAGGGCATAATGTAGAAGTGGTAAAAAGACTTTTCCCGACATTAAGACCGCAGGGAAGTTATGAAAGGTCAATCGAACTTTTGGAAAATTTGAAAAAATATAATTCCAAAATAATAACAAAATCAGGGTTCATGATAGGGTTTGGCGAAACGAAGAAGGAAATAATTCAGACCATGAAAGACATAAGAAGCGCTGATTGCGATATAATGACGATAGGACAATACCTTGCGCCGAATGTTAAACATGCGCCGGTAAAGAAATTTTACAGCGCGGAAGAATTTTCTTTTTTAAAAGAAGTGGGTGAGTCATTAGGATTTAAATGTGTAGAGTCTGCGGCGTTAGTGCGTAGTTCTTTCAATGCGAATAGTTCTTATAAAAAGGTGAAGGAGAAAATATGAGAGATTTCTTAAAAGGCAGAGATAAAATTGGAATAGAAGCGGCAAGAAAATCGGGCAGAATTCTTATAGAGAATTTCGAAAAAATACAAAAAATCAGCAAAAAACCTGATGGTACGCTTGTTACGAATGTTGATTTAAAGATGGAAAAAGAGATTGTAAAGGTGATAAGAGCGAAATTCCCCAAGGATGAGATATTATCTGAAGAAAATAATTATCCTGTAAAAAATTCTCTTTTCCGTTGGATAGTTGATCCGTTAGACGGAACACATAATTTTATCCGCGGAATAAATGTAGTTGGGACTTCGATTGCGCTTGCGTTCAAGGAACAGGTTGTAATGGGCATTATTCATATGCCTTTTGCAAAAGAACTTTATTTTGCAGCTAAAGGATGCGGTTCTTATCTAAATAACAAAAAAATATCCGTATCAAACAGGAAACTAAAAGAAACTACACTTATTTATGACAGTAATATAGTAAACGAGCAGACAACAGTTATGCTTCAGCATTTAAAAAGACTCAAAGGCAAGGTTTTTATTATGAGAATGTTTGGTTCTACCGCAAGAAGTCTTTCTTATATCGCCGAAGGTAAAGCTGATTTGGAAATAGAATATACCGATAAACTCTGGGATTTTGCGGCTGGGGCTATTTTGATAGAAGAAGCAGGCGGAAAATTTACAAGTCATGACGGTAAAAAATGGAATATTGATAGCAAAGATTACATTGCGTCTAACGGCGTTGTCCACAATCAAGTTCTAAAAATAATAAATTCAAGCAAAAAAGGAAAGAAGTAGAAAATGTCGAAAAAACTTTTATTTTTTTTATTAACGATTGCCTTGTTTATGGGATGTTCTTCAAACTCTTCTCAAAATACAGAGACAACCGTGACTGCAGTTTCGACTGAAAGTACAAATAAAGAAGAAAACAATATACCCACACTTGAAGAACAAGATAATATCCCTACACTTTTAAGAAAACCCGAACAATGGGGAGATGCTCCGAATTTTACAGCAGTTAGAATAGGGGGTGGAGATTTCAGACTTTCATCGTTAAAAGGAAAAGTTGTTTTACTTAATTTTTGGTCTGTGGGATGTTCTGCCTGTAAAATGCAAATTCCTGTGTTGGAAAAACTTTATAAGAAATACAATAGAGAGAAATTAGAGATTGTGGGAGTTTGTTTGAACAAAGAAACTGTAGTCCAACGTTTTATCGGAACGGTAAACATGAATTATATTTTGGTATTGCTCAGTCAGGATATGGCAGATAAATACGGCAAAGATTTGCGTTTTCTTCCTTTTACTTTAGTAATTGACCAGCAAGGGAATATTGCCCAGAAACATATCGGCTTTACGTCCGCTAACGTGTTTGAGAAAGAAATTAAAGAACTCTTGGAATAATGGCGGATAGTCTATGGTTTATGGTTATTAGCTATAAACTATCAACTATAAACTGTAAACCAAATTTATTATGGAAAACATATCTTTGTTAGTAGCTTTCGGCGCAGGAATCCTGACATTCTTTACGCCCTGCATTTTGCCTTTGATTCCCGGTTATATTTGTTTTATTACAGGCCTTTCATTAGACGATTTGCGGGAAAATAAAAAACAAGAGAAGAAAATTGGCAATACAAAAAAAATACTCTTGCAAACAATTCTTTTTGTCCTGGGATTTTCTTTCGTTTTCATTTCTTTAGGCGCAACAGCTTCTTTTCTTGGTGGTTTTATTTACAAATATGAAAAAATAATTAAAATAGTAGGCGGTTCTATAATCATTATTTTGGGTTTGAATGTGGCGGGTGTTTTTAGTATTAAAAGACTTCAATATGAAAAGAGACTGCATCTTAAAAATAAACCTGTTAATATGTTCGGCTCTTTTATTGTGGGAGTGGTTTTTGCGCTTGGCTGGACTCCATGTATAGGACCTGCAGTCGTAGCTGTATTAGGCTTGGCGGGATTAACTCTTAATACTGTTACCCAGAGCCTATTACTGTTAAGTGTTTTTTCTCTGGGTTTAGGTATTCCGTTTGT
>JAGLSL010000024.1 GCA_023135785.1 bacterium | reverse complement strand
CCAATATGTTATGGACTCTTACAAACACTTGAATTAAGAGGGTTTTTATTGTATAAAGGGGGCTTAAAATGCAAGAAATATCCCCACGGTACAATCCCAAAGAAGTAGAAAATAAGTGGTTTACCTTCTGGGAAGAAAGAAAACTTTTTGAAGTTCATACTTCTTCTCCCAAGAAACCCTATTGTATTGTTATTCCTCCACCCAACGTAACGGGTTCCTTGCATATGGGACATGCCCTAGGCGGAACGATTCAGGACATAATAATACGTTTTAAGAGAATGCAGGGATTTGACGCGCTTTGGATACCGGGTTGTGACCACGCTGGTATTGCTACGGAAAATGTCATAGAAAGAGAATTAGCCAAGCAAAATATAAACAAACACGACCTTGGAAAAGATAAGCTTATAAGTAAAATTTGGGATTGGAAAGAACAACAGGAAAAGAGAATAATCAAACAACTTGAAAAGTTGGGATGTTCTTGCGATTGGTCCAGGTTTGCTTTTACGATGGACAAAGAACATTCTAGAGCGGTAGAAGAAGCTTTTGCTCGGTTATTTAAAGACGGATTGATATATAGAGGTAATTATATTGTTAACTGGTGCCCGCGCTGTAGAACCGCTCTTTCTAATGTGGAAGTGGAATATCGAGAGACTGAAGGTAAATTGTTCCATATAAATTATCCCTTAAAAGATGGCAAGGGGCAACTCACTGTGGCGACTACAAGGCCGGAGACAATGTTTGGTGATGTTGCGGTTGCAGTAAATCCTAAAGACAAAAGATATAAACGGTTTATAAATAAGACCCTTATTTTGCCTTTGACGCAAAGGGAAATACCTGTAATATCAGATGAAAGGGTTTCAATTTCATTCGGGACAGGTGCCGTTAAAGTAACTCCTGCCCACGATCCTGCAGATTTCGAGATGGGCAAAACGCACGGTTTGGCTAATCTTGTAATTATGGATAAAGAAGGCAAAATGAAACAAGTTCCTAAAAAATATGAAGGACTTGAGCGATTTAAATGCAGAGAAGAAGTAGTCAACGATTTAAGGGAAGAAGGATATCTTGTAAAAATTACTCCTCATTTACATTCAGTAGGGTATTGTGACCGTTGCGGGACAATGATAGAGCCGTATCTATCTACCCAATGGTTTGTTGATGTTCAAAAACTTAAAGGTCCTGCTGTTAAAGCGGTAAAAAGCGGCAAAATAAAATTTGTTCCCGAAAGATGGACTAAAATATATCTTGATTGGATGGATAATATAAAAGATTGGTGTATTTCAAGGCAAATATGGTGGGGACATACCATTCCTGTATCCTATTGCGAAGATTGTAACGAAATTATGCTTAATAGAGAAGTTGTGGATGGTAAATCTTGCAAAAAATGCGGCAGTAAAAACATAACCAAAGAAACAGATGTATTAGACACCTGGTTTTCTTCAAGCCTATGGCCTATGTCAACTCTTGGTTGGCCACAGGATACTGCTGACTTGAAACATTTTTATCCGACTTCTACTCTTGTCACAGCATATGACATTATATATTCTTGGGTATCAAGAATGATTTTAATGGGACTTAAATTTAAGGGTGATGTTCCTTTTAGCACTGTTTATATTCATCCCATAATCAGGGATAAAAAAGGCAGAAAAATGTCAAAGTCCAAAGGCAATGTTGTCGACCCTCTGGAGTTAATAGAAGATTTCGGAACAGATGCGTTAAGAATGGCGCTTGCGCAGCTTAATACCGGAGCCGGACAGGATATAATTTTTTCTCTGGATAGGTTCGAAGGTATGAGAAATTTCAGCAACAAGATATGGAATGCTTCCCGATTCGCTATTGGAAACCTGGGGGATGGATTTAAACCTGTAGAAGACATATATGAACTTTCCCTAGGGTTGGACGAGAAATTTGTTTTAAGAAGGGCAGAAGAAGTCAATAAAAAAGTTACAGAACTATTGGAAAACTTTAAATTCAGTGAATCGGCAGAGTTGCTTTTTAAATTTTTCTGGCACGAGTTTTGTGACTGGTATATAGAATTAATCAAGTATAAATTCAGGAAAGAAAATGGTCATTTGGACCCGAATCCTGTTTCATCCGAAACGGCGCAAGTCAGCAGGCAGACATTGTTCTATGTTCTGGATAAAATAGTAAGATTATTGCACCCTTTTATGCCTTTTATAACAGAAGAAATCTGGAGTCATCTTTCGCAGTATAAAAGCGGTAATTTTTCTGAAAGCATTGCAATTGCGCAGTGGCCAATTTCTAAAATCGATAAAACGGAAAATAAGGTTGTTGAGGAGGCGACCTGGAAATATGAAGTTATTCAAGTAAGCAGAAACATTAGAGCTGGGCGGAATATCTCGTTTCATGAAAAGTTGAATCTTGTTGTTGTTCCATCTTCGCAAGAGGAAGAAGTAATTTTCACAAAAGAAAAAGACAGCATAATGTCGGTTATAAACGCTGAAGATATCCAGATAAAAAAAGAAATATCTGCTAAAGAGAAGTTCTCTTCTCAAGTTACTTCGTCGGGAACTTGTGTTTATATTTTATTAAAGGACATAGATTTGGAAAGGGAGAATATAAGGATAAAAAAAGAATTGTCGAAAATGGACGAGGGACTGATAAGAATAGAGAAGAAATTAGCGAACCGAGATTTTATGTCAAAGGCGCAGCCGAGCGCAATAGAGAAATGTAAAGCAGAAAAAGAAGAATCCTTAAAAAAGAGAGAAAAGTTATATCAGATACTAAAAACTATTGGGGGGAAATAAAAAATGGTAAAAAAAATAGAAGAGAAAAAGAAACATTCAGATAGCTCAAGTGATAAGGTTGAGAATGTTTTCGAATTGATTACTTTGGCAAGCAAGAGGGCGAGGGAATTGGTTTCGGGCTCACCCAAACTAATTCAGGCAGAAATCGAAGGTCCTATGCAAATAGCTTTGGAAGAAATTGAGCAAGGTAAGATAACGATTGGCAGAAAACCAAACATTCCCGAGAAAAAAGAGAAGAAGAAAGAAAAGAAAAGCAAAGCAAAGCAAAGCCTGAAGTGATATAAAATCCTTTTTCAATTAACTAGAAAATTTGTCTTATAGAAAGTAAAAGCAAATGATGTTTGAGGGTAAGAAATTTATATTAGGTGTGACAGGTAGCATTGCCTGTTATAAATCGTGCCAATTGTTAAGAAAATTACAGGAAGAAGGCGCGCAGGTAAAAGTTGTGATGACGGATAATGCTACTAAATTTATTAATCCTCTGACTTTCCAAACGCTTTCTGGAAATCCTGTTTATTTGAAGATGTTTAATAAACTGGACAAAAATACCCAGATTCAGGCCTCAAACCATGAGGAACTTGTTCATATCAAACTTACGCAGTGGGCTGATGCGATGTTTGTAGCTCCTGCTACTGCCAACATAATATCGAAGACAGCGTGCGGTATAGCCGACGATTTACTTTCTACGCTTCTTATTTCTTTCCAAGGTCCTATAATCTTTGCTCCCGCAATGGATGAGGGTATGTATAAAAATGTAATTTTTAGAGAAAATTTAGGTAAATTGAAAGATAAGGGCTATTATATAGTTCCTGTTGATAAAGGCGTTTTAGCAAGCGGTAAAACAGGAGAAGGAAGGTTTGCTTCAATAGAGGATATTATAAAAAATATTAAGCATGCCTTGTCAGCAAAACCTGCCCGCGGCGATGTTACCTTGGGACAAGCAGGCGGGGAATATCTTAGAAGCGTGAAAATTCTAATAACTGCAGGAGGTACTCGGGAATTCCTTGACCCTATTCGTTTTATTGGGAATGCTTCATCAGGCAAGATGGGTTATGCTTTGGCTCAAGTGGCAAAAATAAGGGGAGCAGATGTTAAATTAATTTCAGCCCCAACTTTGCTTTCTCAACCAGATGGAATTGAAATTATAAATGTTGTAACTGCAAGGCAAATGAGAGATAAAGTAATCCAAAATTTTGCTTCAACTGATGTATTAATAATGGCTTCTGCGGTAGGTGATTTTAGATCTAAAACCCTTATAAAACAGAAAAGAAAAAGAGCAGAAGGGCAGTGGGATATTAAACTTATTCCTAATTCCGATATATTATTAGAAGTCGGTAAAATTAAGAAAGATAAAATAACAGTCGGGTTTTCGATAGAAACAAAAAATCAGATAAATGTAGCTAAGGAAAAATTGAAAACAAAGAATCTTGACTTGATTGTGGCAAATGATATCAATATTAAGAACTCGGGTTTTTGCAGTGACACTAATAAAGCTATTTTAATCAGTAAAAACGGGAAAAAAGAAGAATTGCCGCTACTTTCCAAAAAAGAATTGGCGGATAGAATTCTTGATAAAATACAAAACATCGGGAGGAACAAATGGAAAAA
Source organism: bacterium (assembly GCA_023135785.1). NCBI lineage: Bacteria > bacterium. The sequence goes on along the minus strand of JAGLSL010000024.1, from coordinate 8,180 downwards.
CAGAAAATAGGTATACTGACCGGCGGGGGAGATGCTCCTGGGTTAAACGCTGTAATACGCGCTGTGGTAGTAAAAGGCGAAAAACTGGGGTACGAAATAATAGGAATAAAAGACGGATGGCGCGGACTTCTTGAAAAAAATATAGAAAAAATAACTACAGAAACAGTAGAAGATATTCATCGCGAAGGCGGAACAATTCTTGGAACTTCAAGGACTAATCCGTACAACGAAGAAGGCGGCGAGCAAAAAGCGATAGAGAGTATACAGCAACTGGGTCTTTATGCTTTGGTGGTCATAGGCGGAGACGATACGCTTGGAGTTGCAAGTAAACTCAGTAAAAAGGGAGTAAAAGTAGTGGGAGTTCCTAAAACTATAGATAATGACCTTTCGGCTACGGATATTTGTTTTGGTTTTGATACGGCAATAAATCGTGTATCTGAAGCAATAGACTCTCTTCATACGACTGCAAAATCTCATCATAGAGTTTTAGTGGTAGAAGTAATGGGGCGACATGCCGGTTGGATTACTCTTGAAGGCGGAATGGCAGGGGGAGCTCATGTAATCCTACTTCCTGAAGAACCATTTGATATTGAAGAAATTTGCAGAATAATAAACAAGAGAAAAGAAAACGGCAAACTTTATAGTATTGTTGCGGTTGCCGAGGGCGCTCTTCCCAAGGGAGGCGAGAAATTCTTTACTCAAGCCGAAGGAACTGATTCCTTTGGTCATGTAAAATTAGGTGGAATCGCAAAAGCTTTGGAAAAAGAAATCGAAAAAAGAACGGGAGTTGAAACTCGTTCGGTTATTTTAGGGCATTTACAAAGAGGAGGTTCTCCTTCGGCATTTGATAGATATTTTGCCACCAGATTAGGGCTTAAAGCAATAGATATTGTTAAAAAAACAGAGTTTGGCAAAATGGCTGCCCTTAGAAAAGGGGAACTTGTCGCTGTCCCTCTTGAAGAAGCGGTTGGCGAAATGAGAATTGTCGATAAGGACTTATTAGATGAGGCCAAGGTTTTCTTTGGATAAATATCTCCTCATTGTGTTCGGAGACCTGATTGCAGAGATTATCAAATACAGATTACACAGATTAAAAGTAAGAAATCTATGTAATCATATTGCGGAAGCAGGGCAAACGTTTATTCTTTATAGAAAATTATATCGCCTGTGCTGTCTTTAGATGAGTAGCTGGATATTTGCCCGAAGTCGTTTTTTAAATCATTGCCTATGCTATGCATTATCCAACCTTTGCCTTTTCTTTGATAAATAAAAGGCTTTGCGCTGAAAGGGTCATTCGGCAAATAGGGAAGATAGGTTGGGACAAGGTCGGAGAGTTTTCCCGGATATTGCTTGTTTTTATTATAGTAATATTCCAATCCGATAATTATAAAAGTTGCGTCTCTCTCCGTGTCTAGTCGCCCACACTCTATATACATATTCCTCAAGACAGGCATAAATATTTGTCTTACCGGATTTTGGGGATTTTCTTCCAATGCCCATGCTTTTAATCCTTTATTGTAAGGTAAATTGATATCTTCCATGGCGTTAACATAACAGGCTCTAACACTTTGCTCTACATCTTCTTGAGTATATCCGCTTGCTTGGTAGCTCTCTATAAATTCTTGCCAGTCTATTTCAGATAACAATAAAGGTGAAACGTTGAATTTGATATCAACGAATTCCTTTTTCAATATTTCTTTGAAATGTTTCCTGACATCTACGTTCTTTTGTAAGGATTGGATATTTTCTAAAAGGTGGGGATAATTTGGTCTATTTGTTTGAAGGAAAACAGTATCTCTTAAATTCTTGTATCCGTTGGATTCTATCGCCATTCCCATTCTTTTAGATAAGGAATTGCCACCTTTTTCCAAAAGTTGTCCAAATCTCGCGATGTCAAAACAACATTGCATGGCTTTGACGTAATCCTTTTTATAAATTTGGAATTGGAACTTTAAATTTAATAATCTTGTAAGTTCTCTTAATCTATCAAGAACGAAAAGACATTCTCTGCGCTCTTCGTAGTTTTTAAATGCAGGAAGAGTTAACTGCTTTTTACCCAAGCCGTTTTGAAACTCTTTAAATGCAGGTTCGTTATCTGAAAGTAATTTTTCCAGATTTTTATTTTCTTCTCCCCATCCTTTTTTTAATACTTTTGTGAATATATGAAAATTTGACATGTCGGCCGGGACTATAAGTTCTGAAGCCGATTTGAAATTTCCATATGCGTCTTGGCTTGCAACTTTTTGTTCTTCCTGCGATAGCCGAGTTTGTGATGCGTTAGGAAGAGAAGACCTTTGCCTTGATCTATCCTCTTTTAAGGAAGTAGTAGCGCATCCGCAGGAAAAAATGAGAATTGTTAAAAAAGCCCAAATTAGTTTTTTCATTGCTTTGTTTAAATTGTAGAATATTCCCCTATTTTTCTATATTTTTCATATCTTTGACTAATAAGTTTTTCAGTTGGCATAGAACAGAGTTCCTCAAACGCCTTTTTTAAAGTTGTCTTGATGTTCTTTGCGGTTTCTTCGGGGTTTTTATGACTTCCTCCAAGTGTTTCGGGAATTATTCCATCAATTACGCCGAATTTTAAAAGGTCTTTACCTGTAATGCCTTGCAGTTCTGCCGCTATTGTTGCCTTTGATACATCTCTCCATAATATGGAACTACATGCTTCGGGACTGCATACGTAATAAACAGAGTATTCCAGCATATAGATATAATTGCCCATGCTTATACCTAAAGCTCCGCCGCTTCCTCCCTCTCCGATTACTACTGTAACTATCGGAACAGTCAAAGAAGCCATTTCTTTTAAATTTGTTGCTATAGCGCAAGCTTGTCCTCTTTCTTCTGCACCTATGCCTGGATATGCGCCAGGAGTGTCAATAAAAGTTATTATTGGAAAAGAGAATTTTTCAGCCAATTTCATTAATCGCAGTGCTTTTCTGTAACCTTCAGGATTGGCCATCCCGAAATTGCGTTTTAAATTTTCTTTTGTGTCTCGCCCCTTTTGATGTCCGATTACAACCACTGTTTTTTCATCCAAAGAAGCGATGCCTCCTACAATTGCAAGGTCGTCGTAAAACGTTCTGTCTCCATGCAATTCTATAAAGTCTTCCATTACAAGCCCAATGTAATCAAGAGTGTATGGACGTTTGGGATGTCTTGCTATTTGAGTTCTTTGCCAAGCGGTTATATTTCTGAATATCTCCATTTTTTTACCATTAACTTTTCCCTCTAAATCTTTTATTTCTTTTGATAAATCAAATCCCTCGTCGGAACTGGAAGATTTCAGTTCCTGAATCCTTTTTTCCAGTTCTATAATCGGTTTTTCAAATTCAAATTCTTTTATATGCATCTATTCCTCGCCTCGCTCGGTTAGTTTACAGTGGACAGTAACCAGTTTACAGGAAAATCACGCCGTTATTACCGGTTACTATATGCTGGTTACTGGTTACTTTTTATAATTACTCCAGTTCCAATTGTAACAATATCATAAATTTCTTCCAAGTCGCTTTTTACCATTCTAATACATCCGTTACTTATATATGTGCTTATGTCTGAAGGTTCAATAGCTTCATGGATGCCGTAATGGGTTTTTTTACCTGTTTCCCATAACCCCATCCATCTTGAACCCAAAAGATTTTGTGCTGAATGAGGCGGCACTACTCCTCCTCTTGCAGGATACCACGTAGGATCTTTAATTTTTTCTCTTATTTCGAAAGTCCCCAGCGGAGTAGGGGTCTCTTTTGCTCCAACAGCTATTTTGTATCTTTTGAATGATTTATCGTCGTAACGTAAAAATAAATCTTGTTTGTCAACATGCACCAAAATAGAAAATTTATTGATAGTGATTTTTAGTTTTTGGCTGGGTTTTATGACGCTATTTGGCAGATTATTTGCTCGCATCAACAGAGCAATCGTTGTACTAAATTTTCTGGATATTGAAAACAAACTATCTCCTGCTTTTACTGAATAAATTTTGCTTATATCGGTAGCAAGGGGAGAAAACAATAGATTTATATTAATTTCGCCAAGTTTATCTATAGTTATTTCTCTGATTTTTGAAGAATAATCTAGGTTTTCTATTATTTCCTCGCAGTATTGCTTTGCTTTCTCAAATTCTCTTTTGGCTATGTATATGTCTACGGGACCTAATGTTGCATTTCCGGCTAACGAGTGAGAGGGGAATTTTTCTGTAATTTGTGAGTAATAAAATTGCGCTTCTTCAAAATTTGCTTCTCTTAATCTTTGTTGGGCAAACTCGTAATATATTTCCGGATGATGGAAAGAGTATTTAGAATTCAAAACCTTGTCCCAATATTTTTTAGCTTCTGTTATTTCGCCTGTTTTTTGATAGCAAATCCCGATTTGATAAAGAATTTCCGTTTGTGTTTCCCCTTTAATTTTAGGATAAATAGCTTTTAGAATTGTCAATGCTTCTGCATATTTTGAATCTCTTAGGAGAGCATTGGCTTCTTGATGTCGGATTTGATGCAGTTGGTTTCTCTTATTTTTAATTAATAACGTACTGCCTATTGCTATAAAAGCTAAAAGCGCGATTATAAGAACGGGAGATAGTAGGTTTTTGGCTTTCATTTAAGACGTGATTATATCCCTGCCTATCTATTTTGGCGGGGATTTTAAAAAAGATTACAGTGATTTTAAAATTGCTTCATTTTTGTAAGCTGTATTTGATAATCTCCGCCTGCCAATATTATGGTAGCTGGGTCTGCAATCATTTTTCTTTAATAATTTTAAAAAGCTCCTTTGCCATACGGTAAGGTTTTGATGCAATCCTAAACGGCAGAGAAGTTAACAAAGACGATAAGTCTTTTCTCAATTCGTCTGTTAGCCTTTCAGGTTTAGTGAAAAGCCTTTTGAGAACATTAGAAGTGTAAAATTTTAATATTTTTTCTTTGTCGATACGAAGCTGTGTATTACAGAGATTACATTCAATTTTATGAACATAATCTCCTACATATGTTATAACGTGTGGGGTTTCTTTTTCGCAGTGCAAACAATACAGATTTGTCTTAATGACTTCCGTTTTCAATTTTTTGTTTGACCCGTAGGGGATTAGGTTGTCTTCTCGCCTGCTTGTCCCAATGTAATATCGGGGCGGACAGGTTTCTTTAACTTCTTTACCAGACTAAGCCCGATTTTTCTTTCTTCAGAACTAATTCTTACAATTGTTACCTTTATTTTATCATCTACCTTAAGTAACTCTTGAACGGATACTACTTCCCCCTCTTGTTCAGTGGCATTGGGTGTTTCGTCTTTTATTTGAGATATATGTAAAAGTCCTTCTATTCCGTCTCCAATTTCTACAAATGCGCCGAAATCGGTTACTTTAGTAACCGTTCCTTTTATTTCCATTCCCACTTTATATTTTTTGTCAATCTCTTCCCAAGGGTTAGGTAAAAGCTGTTTTCGGCCGAGTGATATTTTCCTTTGGGTAGGATCTACATCCAAGACCAATACTTCTAACTTTTCCCCTTTTTTGACTGATTTGGAAGGGTGCTCTGTTCTGGGAGCCCAAGACAAATCGGAAACGTGTATTAACCCTTCTATTCCTTCTTCCAGTTCAACGAATACTCCATAATCGGTAATTGTTCTCACCTTGGTCTTAATTTTAGTTTCTTTAGGATATTTATCTTTTATCTTAAGCCATGGGTCGGATTCTGTTCTCTTTATAGACAAAGCAATCTTGTTATTTGCTTTATCTATATTTATGACCATTGCTTCTACTATCTCGCCTATACTCAACATCTGTGATGGATGAGATATATGTTTCGTCCAAGACAATTCCGATATGTGAACAAGTCCTTCAATACCTTTTTCTAATTCAAGGAAAATCCCGTAGTTAGTTATATTGACAACAGTTCCCTTAACCTTAGCATTAAGGGGGAATTTTTTCTCTACCAATTCCCATGGGTCGGCACTCTTCTGTTTTAATCCTAACGAAACTCGTTTTTTCTCTTGATCTATTTCCAATATTACTACTTCTACTTCTTCGCCTATTGCCAAAACCTCCGAAGGATGAGAAATTCTACCCCAAGAAATATCAGTAATATGAAGCAGGCCATCAAGTCCACCAAGATCTATAAACGCGCCAAAATCGGTGATATTCTTAACTTTGCCTTTAACAATGTCCTTTAACTTTAAGGTTTTAAGAAGATGTTTCCTTGACTGGTCTCGATTTTCTTCCAGATAAGCTTTATGAGAAACTACTACATTTTTTCTCCATTGGTTGGTCTTGAGGATCTTAAATTCTTTTTCTTTCCCTACTAAATCATCTTGATTTTTTAATGGCTCTATATCTACTTGCGAGGAAGGCAGGAATCCCGGAATACCCACATTGACAATAAAACCACCCTTGATTTTTTTTGTAATTTTGCCCTTAATGGTTTCGCCGGAATTATAAGCTTTCTGAATTTTACCCCAATTTTTAATAAAATCTGCTTTTTCCAAAGAAAGGACTACCATACCGTCTTGGTTTTCTTTGGATTCGACGAGAACCTCCATTTCGTCTCCAACTTTTAACTCTTCCGGAGAATCAAAATTAGATAAGGAGATAATTCCTTCGGATTTATACCCGATATCTATTAAGGCTTCCCCTTTACTGATTTGGACTATTTTGCCTTTCACAACTTCTCCAACAGAAATAGATTTTACAGTGGAGAAGTACAATTCTTCAAGGGACTGCATATCTTTTTTGGATTCCATTACTTTCATTTAACCCCTTACTCCTATTTTTAGAGTATTTGTTTGTGATAACAATTTAAACAAGGAAGCGTATGTTATTTGAATTTATCGGTTTTGTCAAGCGTTCCCGCCTGCTACGAAGCGGGCAGATCCACTTGACCTGTCTTGCCGTCAAAGTGAGAAAATTTGTTAGATAATTTTTTTTCTGAATTCTGTCTGCTGAATTCTGAAGTCACTACGGTGTAAAATCCATCCCGGGTTTTATTCTTTTTATCAAAGCAATAATCAGACGTGCTGTATAGTCAAGGTCTTTGGTGGAAAGCAATTCAACTGGCGTATGCATGTATCTCACAGGGACGGAAACAAGCGCAGTTGCAACACCCTCTTTTGTTAATTGCATAACATTTGTATCAGTTCCTGTTCTTCCCGGTTCGCCTAAAATTTGACAGGGAATTTTTTCTTTCTTGGCTGTATCTATCAAAAGATTAAAAAGTTTTGGATTAATATTTGCGCCACGGCTTATAACAGGACCTGAACCAATTTTATATTCTCCTGTTTTCTTTTTGTCGACACAAGGATGGTCTGTTGCATGGGCCACTTCGATGCAAATACCTATATCAGGTTCTACCCTGAAGGTAGAAGGGATTGCTCCTCTTAGCCCTACTTCTTCCTGAACGGTAATTACTCCGTAAACCGAGGAAGACAATTTTTTGTCTTTAAGTCCATCCATAATTTCTGTAACAAGATAAACACCCATTTTGTCGTCAAAACCTCTTGAAATCAGAAAATCGTTCTTAAGAATATCCATGCCTTCTATAAAAGTTATAGGGTCTCCTATACTCACTAATTCTTGGGCTTGTTTTTTGCCCTTCGCGCCAATGTCTATCCATAAATCTTCCATTTTGGATATTTTTTCTCTTTCCTCTTTTTCCATTAAGTGGATTGCTTTTTTACCCGTTACGCCCAATATCTTGCCTTTTTTCGTATTAATATAAACTTTTCTTCCCGGTATTATATGCAAATCTATTCCACCAATAGTTGTAAAATATATAAATCCCTCGTCGGATATAAATTTAACCATAAGCCCTATTTCATCGCAATGGGCTGCAAGCATAATTCTTGGCTTTGCGTTTTTATTTAAAATCCCCGTCAGATTTCCCATAACATCAATAGAAGTATTCTTTGTAATTTTTTTCATTTTGTTTGCAACAACCTTTTGAACTGCTGTTTCAAAACCCGAAGGAGATGGAGTTCCCACGAGCTCTTTTAAAAATTCTAAAGATTCTTTGCGCATTTTTCTCTCCTTGCACCCCTGTTTGTCCGCCAAAGATGCAATGGCGGACTAGGGGTACTAAATTTATTTTTGTATTTCATGCACTGTGTATATTATCATCTTTACAGTAAACAGTCATTTCCTAAGAAGAATAAATTCTGTAATATAGAAGTATCTAAAATGCAGAAGTTCAGAAACATAATGG
>JAGLSL010000023.1 GCA_023135785.1 bacterium | reverse complement strand
AGACAAAAGACCGAAGACTAAAGACTATAGACCATAGACTAAAGAAAAGATATAATTGTAAATAAAATACAAGCTAATACTTATATTTTATTGATTACACAGATTTTAGGAAGATTACAGCGATTAAAGATTAGTTAATCTGTGTAATCTGCGTCGTTTAATCTCTGTAATCATAGGGCGTGAGTGAAAACGAACGCATATTTTTATAAAAAAATGGATAAAATTATAATTGACGGTCCCTGTCCGTTAAAAGGAAAAGTAAAGGTATCGGGTGCCAAAAACGCCACCCTTCCTATAATGGCGGCGTGTCTTCTTTCCCCCTCTAAATTCGTGCTGAGGAATATCCCATCGGTAGTTGATGCGCACACAATGATAAAACTGTTATCTGCTCTGGGCGCAAAAACAGAATGGTTAAGCAAAGATACAATATCCATAGATTCAACCAATGCAAATAAATGGAAAGCTCCTTATCAGATAGTCAGCAAAATGAGAGCATCTATATGTGTTTTAGGACCGCTTATGGCAAGGTTCAAGAAAGCGGAGGTATCGTATCCTGGAGGATGCGTTATAGGAACAAGGCCTATCGACCTGCACTTAAAAGGACTAACAAAACTGGGTGCCAATATTGAATTAAAAGACGGTTATGTAGTGGCAAAAGCCAAAGAATTAAACGGAGCGTCAATATATTTGGCGGGTGCTTATGGTTCAACCGTTCTTGGAACTGCAAATATATTGATGGCGTCAACATTGGCAAAAGGCGAAACGATAATAGAAGGCGCCGCCTGTGAGCCGGAAGTTGTAGATTTAGGAAATTTTCTTATTAAAATGGGAGCAAAGATAAAAGGATTAGGAAGCCCGACGATAACTGTAACAGGCGTAAAAAAACTTCATGGAGCAGAACACACAATTATAAGCGACCGTATAGAAGCAGGCACATATCTAATCGGCGGAATCATATCCCGAGGCGAAGTCGAAGTTGAAGACATAAATCCTAAATTTCTGACAGTTTTCATAGATAAACTAATTGAATGCGGAGTTGAAGTCAAACAAACGGCTAACAGTATTAAAGTAAAAGCTAAAAAGAATTTGAAACCGATAGAAATTACTACTCTTCCCTACCCCGGGTTTCCGACAGACCTGCAGGCGCAGATGACAGCTTTTCTTACCACAATAGAAGGCATATCATTCATACATGAAAAAATATATCCTGATAGATTTATGCATATTGCAGAACTTCTGCGTATGGGAGCGCGAATAATAAAACAAGATTCTACAACAATAATTCAAGGGGGGAAATTAAAAGGCGCGCCTGTAATGGCATCGGACTTAAGAGCTTCTGCCGCTTTGGTTCTGGCAGGACTGGCAGCAGAAGGCAGGACAGAAGTAAATAGGGTTTATCATATAGACAGAGGTTACCCGAAAATTGATGAAAAATTAGCTTCGTTAGGCGCAAAAATAAAAAGAGTTCAAGCATGATAGCGATAAAAGAGAGTAAAAGATTAAAAACACCTTTTGTAAATGCCGAGGTAGAAAAAACGGTAAAAGAAATTATTAATCGGGTAAAAATGGAAAAAGATAATGCTATTGATATATTTACTATAAAGTATGACCTTGGTGAAGAGACAAAGATAGATATACAGACTCTGCGCGAAATAAAAGTTCCAGAAAAAGAAATAGAAAATGCAGAAAAGAAAGTAGACAAAGATTTTATAATTGCAATTAAAAAAGCTAAAGAGAGAATAGAAAACTTTCACCAAATACAAAAAGAAAAATTCAAAGATTGGGAAAAAGAAGAAGATGGTATTTTAACAGGCGAAATCTTTAAACCCTTACAAAAGGTGGGGATATATGTTCCTGCAGGAAAAGCTCCTTTATCATCTTCACTGCTTATGGCAGCAATTCCCGCTCAAATAGCAGGTGTAGAAAAAATAGTTATAGCAACTCCCCCTCAAAAAGATGATACTGTTAGCATTCATATACTTGCAACCGCCAGTCTGTTAGGTTTAAAAGAAATATATAAGGTTGGAGGAGCTCAAGGGATAGCTGCGCTTGCCTATGGCACAGAAACTATCCCTAAAGTTGATAAAATAGTCGGTCCCGGAAATATTTATGTAACATTAGCAAAAAAACTACTTTATGGAGAAGTAGGTATAGATATATTGGCAGGTCCGTCAGAGGTAACAATTATCGCAGACGATACCGCAGAAGCAGAATTCATTGCATACGACCTTCTGTCTCAAACCGAACACGGTCCGCATTCGCCCGCTATATTGTTATCGCCGTCCGAAAAATTATGCAAAGAAGTAGAGAAGAAAATCAAAGCTCTTCTTGCAGATTGCGATGAGAACACACGAAAATCATGGGATAACAACGGTGGTATTTATAAAACGAACAACTTAGAAGAAGCTTTCATAAAAGTTAACGAATCAGCGCCCGAACATCTTATACTTGCGATTGAAAACCCTCACGCCTTTTTAGATAAAATAAAAAGCGCAGGCACGGTATTTCTAGGAAACTATTCACCTGTAACATTAGGAGATTATATCGCAGGACCTAATCATATTATACCCACATCACAAACCGGCAGATGGGATTCGCCTTTAGGCGTAAAAGATTTTCTTAAATGCATCAATATAATCAGCGCAGAAAAATCTTCACTACAAAAATTAGAACCATTTTTAAAATCATTAACCGACGCAGAAAAACTCAATAACCATTCTAAAGCAGTAGAAATAAGAAATGAAAGGAGACAGTATGAATAACATAGTAAAAAGTGTGGTATTTTTGCTCGTTGTAACTTTTCTTTTGGTACCAGCGAAAGGGTTTGCTCAGACAAGAGGTGAGCTTACAGCGCGCATTGAAAGAGCACAAAAATATCTTGGAGACATTATGGAAGCTCCTGATACTTCCATTCCACAATCAATCATGGAAAACTGTCACGGAATAATAATTCTGCGTCAATATAAAGCAGGATTTATTTTTGGAGTAAAGGGAGGACAGGGAATAGTTCTTGTTAAAGACGAAACTACAAATGAGTGGAGTCCTCCGGCATTTGTAAAAACCGGCGAGGGCAGTTTTGGTCTACAGATTGGCGGACAATCAATTGACTCTATATTTTTAATTATGAACAAAGACGGGATGGAAATGTTAAACAAAACTAAATTCAAGATTGGGTTAGATGCTTCTGCCGCAATAGGACCTATAGGAAGAAACGCAGAAGCCAAAGTGGGTCCCGGGACAGCCATACTTGTATATTCAAGAGCCAAAGGTCTATATGCAGGAGCATCATTTGAGGGGGGACTTCTTTTAAATGATGACACTGCCAATAGAAAGTTTTACGATGTAAAAGACATTACTATTCAGGACATTCTTTTTGACAATAAAGCAAACATGCCAAAGGAAGCAAAACCTTTAATTAATTTATTGAATGATTATATCAACTAAGCCAAATAAACCAGAATATTAAAATTTTTTAAGGGAAAACTGATGATTGAAAAAAGTGAGCTTGTTTTATTTTTACTTAGTTTAGGTGTTTTGTTTTTCCTTTCAGGGAATACATCACGGTTTAAAAAAATCCCCTCATCAAATATTTTAATTGCGGGGTTCCTTGTATTTTTTACAGGATGGGTTTTTACAGTTTTGGAGGAACTTCATCGAAAAGAAGAACATCACAAAATAAGAGGATAATATGAGTAAGATAAGATCCACCATACAGGACGAAAAGTACAGAGTTCCAGCAGTGGCGATCCTGGTGGGTATTTGTTGTCTGCTCACCTACTATTTCCACTGGGTGATTGGAATCGAAGTCGTCTTCAGCCACTTTTTCTACATTCCCATCCTCCTGGCCGCTGTGTGGTGGAAGAGAAAGGGACTGGTGGTGGCGATATTTTTGACTCTATTGCTGATTGCCAGCTACTCTCTTTCACAGTTTGGATTGGATTGGAACTTTGTCGGTAACCTGACACGGGCCGCTTTGTTCATCGTCATTGGCACGGTGGTCAGTATTCTTAGTGAGAGGGCAGAACAAGAATTAAAAAATAGTGACGTAAAATTTCAGGAATTGTTTGATGAAGCGCCAATAGGTTACCACGAACTGAATATAGAAGGACGAATAACAAAAGTTAATCACACGGAACTGGAAATGCTCGGCTATACTTTTAAAGAAATGTGGAGACATTACGTGTGGGATTTTATTGAGGAACATGAAGCATCACATCAAACATTCACAGACACAATTAAAGGAATTTTGCCGCCTGAGGCCTCCATAGAATACACCTATCGATGTAAAGACGGAACATTAATACCTGTTCTGGTTAAGGACAAAATTCTAAAAGATGATATAGGGCAAATCATAGGTATTCGTTCAACTATCCAGAATATTACCGACCACAAAAAAGCTATAAGAAGACTAAAAGAGAACGAAGAATTCAGCATGGCCTTGTTCGAATATAACCCTATAGAAACCATAGTTGTTAATACAAAAGGCGAAATAATCAATTTTAATTTACCAAAGAGAAAATCCGGAGACAGGTTACCCAATGTCCGAGACATAATGTATAAAGATTATGCAAAGAAGCATAAACTCGACATGTATACTGAATTGATACAGTGTATTAGTTCGGGGAAAACAAAAACTTTTCCCGACCAGAAATATAAAGGCAAAATTTTGTCAATAACCATAGCGCCATTCCCAAAAGGAGCCATAATAACATCGCAAGATATTACGGAACGCAAATTTGTAGAAGAAGCGTTAAAAGTAAGCGAAGAGCGATACAGGGAATTATGGAATAATGCGCCTGTCGCCTATCATGTACTTAATACAAAAGGAACCATTACAAATGTAAATCACACTGAAGCAAAAATGTTTGGATATAAACCCGACCAAATGATAGGCAAATCGATTTTTGAATTTATTCTGCCCCAACAGCAAGTTGAGGCAAAAAAAAGATTTCTGAAAAAGATGCGCGGCAAACATTTGGAAGACGCAGAAGACAGAATATATGTAGCAAAAGATGGTAGAAAAATCCATGTTACTATTGATGATATATTTGAATATGATAATAAAGGCAAGATTATAGGAGTTAGGACCACACTAATTGATATAACCGACCGCAAGAAAGCTGAAGAAGAACGCGAACAAAATTTCCAGCAAATAAAAAGAGCTTTTGAAGAAACGATAACTGCTTTAGCATCTGCAGGTGAAACAAGGGATTTGTATACTGCAGGACATCAAAAAAGAGTAACAGAGCTTGCCTGCGCCATAGCTAAAGAAATGAACCTTTCCAATAGCCAAATTGATTCAATACGAATGGCAGGGCTCGTTCATGACATAGGCAAAATAGCAATTCCCGCCGAAATTCTCGGCAAACCGGCAAAGTTATCTGAAACAGAAATGGATTTGGTAAAAACTCATTCCAAAGCAGGATATGATATATTAAAAACCGTAAAGTTTCCTTGGCCTTTAGCAAAAATAGTTCTTCAACACCATGAGAGAATAGACGGTTCAGGTTACCCTGAAGGATTAAAAGGAAACGAGATACTTCTGGAGGCGCGAATTTTAAGTATAGCCGATGTTGTTGAGGCGATTGCAACTTACAGACCCTATCATGAAACATTCGGTATAGATATAGCATTAGAAGAAATTTTAAAAAACAAAGGGAAGTTATACGACCCTCAAGTAGTAGATATTTGCGTAAAACTGTTCAAAGAAAAAAGATTTAAATTTAAAGATTAAAATCTCTCAAAAACATGTATAAGGAACGCGAAAATGAACCATTTCAATTTTAAAAACGGACACCTTTACTGTGAGGATATTCCGATAAAAGATATCGCCGAAAAAATAGGAACACCTACTTATATTTATTCTTCCGCAACAATAAATAACAACTTAGAACTCTTCAACGAAGCATTTAAAGATTATCCCCATCTTTTCTGTTACTCTATGAAAGCCAATTCCAATTTAAGTATTCTCGCTATTACAGCAAAAAAAGGCTGGGGAATCGATATTGTCTCAGGTGGTGAACTATTTAGAGCATTAAAAGCAGGAGTAGACCCCAAAAAGATAGTCTATGCTGGAGTCGGAAAAACAAGTAAAGAATTAAAAGAAGCAATAGATGCCAATATACTGCTTATAAATATTGAATCTGAAGCGGAATTGGAAGCAATAGATAAAATCGGTAAACAGAGTAAAAAAGAAGTATCTGTTGCATTAAGGATAAATCCCGAAATTGAACCCGAAACACACCATAATATTGCTACCGGGAAAAAAGGAACAAAATTTGGACTCTCATTCATTCAGGCAAAAGAAATATTTTTAAAACGGGCTAATTATAAAAACATACAAATCGAAGGTTTACATATGCATATTGGTTCTCAAATAGTTTCCCTAAAACCGTATGAGAAAGCTGTAAGAAAAATGGTTGAGTTTATTGAAGAATTAAAAAAAGAAGGCGTACCTATACAATGGTTAAATATCGGCGGAGGAATGGGGATAACTTACAAAGAAGAAATCCCACCTACTCCAAGTCAGCTGGCAGACGCAATTTTGCCACTCATAGAGAAAACAGGATGCAAACTTATTATAGAGCCGGGTCGTTTTATTGTAGGTAATGCCGGCATACTTATAACTAAAGTTTTGTATACAAAGATAAGCGAAGATAGAAATTTCATAATAGTAGACACAGGTATGAATAGTTTAGTTAGAGTTGCTCTTTACGGAGCATATCACGAAATTCTCTCGGAAGAACAGAAAGATGGAACAATTGTAGCAGATGTTGTTGGACCTATCTGCGAAAATACTGACTTCTTTGCAAAAAACAGAGAACTGCCACCTTTTAAACAAGGTGATTACCTCATTATTATGAGCGCAGGAGCTTTTAGTTTTAGTATGTCTTCAAATTACAATTCTCACACACGACCAGCAGAAGTTCTTATCGATAACTCCAGAGGCTACTTAATCAAAAGGAGGGAATCTTATTTAGACCTTATACAGGGAGAGTCCATATCCCCTCGGTTAGTGCTTCCATCCTCGTTAGAAAGTGTAGATTTTAAAACGGAGTGAGTGAAAAGAATAAAATATCTTTCTATTAGCTCCTTTTCTTTTGATATAGTAAATATAATGCAAGAAAAAATAAAAGTTGTTCATATTATTACCAGATTAATACTCGGCGGAGCTCAAGAAAACACCTTATTAACAGTCGAAGGGCTTTCGAAAATTAGCGATTATGAGGTAACCTTATTTACAGGTCCCCCTCTCGGTCCCGAAGGCTCGTTAGTTGAAGAAGCAAAAGAAAAAGGCCTTAGACTCATAGTTGTAGATTGTTTAAGAAGAAACATTCATCCCTGGTTGGATTTCAAAAGCTTCTTCAAACTTTATTCTTTACTGCGAACAGGTAGTTATCATATAGTCCATACCCATTCTTCCAAAGCCGGCATTTTAGGGCGTATAGCCGCTTGGTGTACAGGTGTTCCGATCATAATCCATACGATACACGGACTTCCTTTTTTTCCCTATCAGAATAAATTCATGAATTTTATAACAGTAAATCTTGAGCGAATCACCGCACTATTTACCGACAAAATAATTACCGTATGTGACAACATGGCAAAAAAAGCACACAAGGCTAAAGTTGCGCCCTTAAATAAATTTTTAACAATATACAGTGGTATGGCATTAGACGAATTTTTAAAAGTTAAAGAAAATAAAAAATTAAAAGAAAGTTTGGGAATAAAAGATAACGAACTGGTAATAGGCAAAATAGCGCGATTATTTGAATTAAAAGGTCATAGATTTTTACTTAAGTCAGCAAAAGAAGTTATAGCCCAATTTCCAAACATTCACCCCGTTAAAAATAGGTCACCTTTAGGTGACCGTACGGAAATGCCAAAGGCACTTCCTATTTCTAACGGGGTAAAATTCCTGCTTATCGGGGACGGGATATTAAAAGACAAACTAGAAAAACAGGCGCTTGATTTAGGTATAGCAGATAAAATCAT
Source organism: bacterium (assembly GCA_023135785.1). NCBI lineage: Bacteria > bacterium. The sequence goes on along the minus strand of JAGLSL010000023.1, from coordinate 5,444 downwards.
ATTTGCAGGATTAATATCAAGAGAAAAAATACCCGATTACATATCGGTAATGGATATAGTCGTGCACGTATCCCTAAGAGAAGGGCTTGCAAGGGCAATCCCCCAAGCCCTTGCCTGCGGCAAACCCGTCGTATCATTCGACATCGACGGCGCGGACGAAATAATAAAAGACGGACAAAACGGTTTTCTACTGCCTGCCCCCGATATAAGCGAAGAAAAATGGAGCAGTTATGACTGCGAGCAACTTACCTATTCTATATTAAAATTACTGTCAGATGAGAATTTAAGAAAAAAAATGGCAGAAGAAGGCAGGAAAGTTGTCGACCCCATTTTCAGAGCAGAATATATGGTTGAAAAAATAGACGACCTATACAAAAAATTATTGAAAGAAAAAAGAATAAGAACGTTGGATTAACAGTAAGAGAAAAATTGCATTATGTATACTCCAAAAAACATTTGACATACAAATACATATAGGTATATACTCAATTACTTAATAGATTCATTACGTTTTAAATCGTTTTATATTATGGCAAAGAGTTCTAAGGGGATTTACGGTAAACCAAAAAAGAATTTTAAACTTATTTCGTTAATTATCCTCTTATTATTTGTTTGTGGTGCTTCCATATTTTTGATATCAAATCTTACCGGAAAACAAAAGGTTAATGAACCACAAGCAATTCCTAACCAAGAAAACCCCCTCCCTTCCCCACAAACAACACAACCTTCTGCCTCAGCCACTAATCCAATAGCGCAAGCCGCAGTCAAGGCAGGAGTCACATCCTCAATTGGTCGAATTAACCAAATTGTAAAATTTCTTACCACGAACAATCAGAGCGGAGCATATATGTTCCCTATACAAAATCCGCCGGATGAGCACGTCTTTTCAACTTCTTTTGAGATTATAACGCCCGATAATGCGATAATTTATGCCACCGCAAATTTCTTCCCTAATCAGGATACCGTATATGACACGGTTGAATATGTAAACAAAGGAGGTGAAGAATTAGAGAAAACTGTATTTAAAGATTTAAAACGCGTCGGAATTCTTAAAAAAAATATTATTGCGCTTGACGGCGGAGCAGTAAAAATTTTTCTTATGCCCGCAGGAAGCGGATGCATTGTAATAAAAAAGGAAATAGTCCAATAAGTTTATTAACAAAAAAAAGGAGGTGTTATGGGATTATCAGTTTTAAGAAAATTGTTTTTTGTTTCACTCATGGCAGTATTAGTGATAGCACAGGCTCCTGTTTCCGCATGGGCGCAGAATGCTGTGGGATCATCAGGTGCCGCTTGGGGCACTACCTCCACAAATAGTACGAATAGTAACGCAGGGGCTACATATATCGTGGCTGGTACTGGTAATAGTGTTATAGTTACTCTCGAGGACAACGGCTCTACAATTGGCACTGGCAATGAAGTAATGAACATTAACAGCTCAACCACAACCCTAGGCAGTACCGCTACCAGTGTTACAGGAACATTGGGAGTTACAGGCGCAACTTCTTTGTCAACTGTAGGCACTTCCGGTTTGGCTACGCTTAATTCAGCTAGCGTCACCACAACATTAGGAGTTACAGGCGCGACTACTTTATCAACTGTAGGCACTTCCGGCTTGGCTACGCTTAATTCAGCCAGCATTACTAATGGCGCAACAGTCGGCACAACTTTAGGCGTTACCGGCGTAACAACTTTGACCGGAGCTCTTGTAGCTGACGGTGGCATATCAGCTGATGGTGCATTCACGGTAGCTAATGGAACAGGCGATATAAACACAACCGGAACATTAGGTGCCAGCGGAGCAACTACGCTCGGCAGCACTTTAGGTGTTACCGGTCTAACAACTTTAAGCGGCGGCGCCAGCATAGCCGGAGGGATTGATAATAATGCTGGAGGCATCACTGCAGCCGGCGCAATAGCAGGAGCTACTACGATTACCGCCAGCGGACTCTCATCATTGGATGGTGGTATAGACGTTAACGGTGCAAATTTCACAGTTGCGACAAATGGTAATGTAGCCACAGACGGATCAGCTACAATCGGCACCACTTTAGGAGTTACCGGCGCGACTACTTTAAGTAACACATTAGGTGTTTCAGGTAACCTAACTGCTACTGGCAATGTCAACTCTGTTGGCTCTGCAGGCGTATCGGCAAACACACTTACCGGAGCAACAAATACGCTCACAAGCACAACAACTAATACTCTTACAGCCACCACAACCAACATTCTGGTCGGCGGTACTGGCAACACAGTCACAGCTACTACTGGTAATAATGCGATAACAGCAACTGCGGGCAGTAATACTATGTCTGCCAATGCAAATGGTCAATCAAATACGATTTCAGCCACAGGCACAGGCGGAATAAACAACATGACTGCCAATGCCACTACAGGTGCTAATAATATTGAAGCGGCTACAAATAATCTTGGTGTCGCTACGGCTAATTCAGTTAATACCGTTGGTAATGTTGGAACTTCAACCAATGTTATGACTGGCGCAACTAATGCAATTACCGGCACAACAAGTAGTGTAATGGGAGTAACAGGCGGCGCGACAGTCACAACTACAGCTACTGTGGCATCAGTGTTGACAAACAGCGGACATGGCTTAATTGTTAACGATGCAACAAATGTAACAACTTTGAGCGGTGGAAGCAATTCTTCCACATGGACGCTGGCAGATGCCCAGGCAACTCTCGGCGTTGGCACAGCAGCAAATCCTGAAATTACAGTAATTAACGCCACTAATAGTGGAACAGCAACTTCTGTAACTATTGGTGGACTCAGTAATGTTTCCAATCAATTACTGGCAAGCGGTACAGGCGGTACAAACCTTATGCGAGCCACTGCAACAAACACTCTAACCGGCGGCACTGGCAACATAATCACAGCAACCACAGGCAACAACACTATGGCAGCATCAGCAGGCCAAAATCTAATCACTGGTCAAACAGGCAATGTAATAACAGCAACTACTGGTAATAACACTATGACTTCAACTGCAGCCAGCAATGTTATTAACGCAGCCACAACTAATGCTTTAACCGGTGGCACTGGCAACACAGTCACAGCGACTACTGGCGACAACGCTATACTGGCATCAACTGGTAATAACACTATTACCTCAACGCTGGGTAGTAACGCTATGGTTGCCACAACAACTAACACTCTGACAGCCACCACGAACAATATTCTGGGCGCTACCCTGCAAAATCAATTGACTGGTGGCACTGGCAACACAGTCACAGCGACTACTGGTAATAATACTATAGCGGCAACGGCGGGTAGTAATACTATGTCTGCCCTTGCGGCTGCTCAGTCAAATAACATTACTGCCAATGCAACCACGGGTACTAACAACATCGAAGCATTTACTAATAATCTTGGTGTTGCGACAGCTAATTCAGTCAATACTATTGGTAATGTCGGTTCATCAGTAAACACAGTTACTGGTTTAACTAATACTTTGACTGCGGATAATGATGGCTTAAGCACAAACGCACAATCTAGTCTTGCTATGACTCCAACATCTGCCAGCTTGCTTGTAAACACCAACGCTGGTGTATCGCACGGTATTGTTGTCAGCCAGACAAACACTGTCATTTCAGGCGGGACAACTTCAACGTTTCTTACTCTTGATGACGGAGGTGCAACATTCGCAGATAACACGGGCGATCCGGTAACAGTAACAGGTGTGGACGACGGCGAAGACGACTACGACGCAGTGAATTATAGACAGTTGAAAGCAGCTTATGCAGGCGTTGCTTCTGCTGCGGCTTTGGCTGCACTTCCTGACCCTATCCCCGGTAAAAATGTTTCAATAGGTGTAGGTTATGGAAATTATAAGGGAGAGAATGCAGTTGCTGCAGGCGTCAAATACATCATACCTGATACTGCTGTATCTTTATCAGGAGGCGTAGGTTACTGCAACGACGAATACACAGCAAATGCAGGAATAGGTTGGAGTTTCTAATAGAAAGTTAGTAAAAAGAAACAGCCCTTATCGATAGGTTATGATAAGGGCTATTTCTTTTGTGTTTTTTGAAATTGTTTATATATCTCTCAAGAGCACATTTGCCGAGGACTTTTCTATCGTTTTACCAAATTCTTCCAAGCATCCAGAAATTTTATCCAACTCTTCTGATTTTATAACCGGTATATTGTCACTGCCTCGGTTTTCTAAAGCATCGATTACATATCTTACAGTAAGTGTTTCCAAGTCTTTTGCAGGTTGATAGACAACGGTTTTATCATCGTCTTGTCTTATCTCGCACAAAATCCCAGATTCTACCAATTCATACAGGACCTCATTAACTAATCTAATCGGCGCTTCCAATTTGTGCGAAATCTGCGCAGAAGTCATTGGACTTGCGCCATCGGAAAAATTTTTAACTAGTAAATGAGTTATCCTTAAACTGACCAATCTTTTGAATGAATGGCTTGCATTAAGACAGTCATGTTCAAACTCGTATGTTTCAACATTTTGATATGCAAAAGAAACTTCCGCTCCAAACAGAACGATTAGCCAACCAATCTGAAGCCATATAAGAAGAAGCGGCAAAGCCGCAAAGCTTCCGTATATCGCGCCATAACGGGACAGTAAAATTTGAGCTTTTATGTATCCAAACTGCATTAATTGATAAATAGTTCCCGCAACTATTCCGCCTAAAAGACCAGATTTAAAATTAACTTTTGTGTTGGGCAGAAAAATATAAATCAAACTAAAAAGAAACCAAATTGCCAGATATGGAACAATTCTTAAAACGGCAAAAAGAAACGGGCCTACAGCGCCCAAAAGTTCTATTTTGGTAGCCAAAAGATTAAATTGGCTTATTATTGCTATAGTAATACTGCCAGGCATAATTAAAAAAAGCGGCGCAACCAGAATAATTGCAAGGTAATTGCTGAAACGCCTGCTGAAACTTCTAGATTTTCTTATTCCCCAAATGTCGTTAAACGAACCTTCTATGTTGTTTAATACTCCTATAACCGTTCCAATAAGCAAAATCACACCTGCTCCCGCTACTATTCCGCCTTTAGTCCTTTCAAGCAGAGAATGCGCAAATTCTATAATTCTTGTTGCGACTGCTTCCTGTCCTTGAAACCTTGCTATAATCTGCGACTCTAAAATATTTTCTATGCCGAAACCCCGCGTTATTCCAAAAGCCATTGCAACTATCGGCACGACGGCAAGCAAAGAATAAAATGTTAAAGCGGAAGCCCTTAAAAGACATTTATTTTCGTCGAACCCGCGCATTGCCAAAATAACAATTCTCAATTGCCTAATCAATAACGAGCGACTACGAGGAAGTTTTTTTAAGGGAATTCTCCAGATATCAATGGTAATAAATCTTATAAATTTTGAAATCATATTTATATTTTTTAAAAGACGGGTAGGAACATATGGAAATAGATTGAAATATATAAAAAAGAAATATAAT